>JBEEKN010000001.1:0-107861 GCA_041168605.1 Bacteroidota bacterium
CGAAAATCTCTCGACAAATAGTCATTACATTTGTGTATTGAATTTGCGTTTGTGTCATGAGTCAAGCTAAGGAACAAAGTACCGTATTTCAGAAAAGTCGCTTTTTGAACATCAAAGGGCAACTCCATGATTTTGGTCAACCAAAGATAATGGGAATTTTGAATATGACGCCCGATTCCTTCTATGCGCAAAGCCGTGTAATCAATCCTGACCAACTCCTCGAGCGTGCCAGCGCTATGATCACTGCTGGCGCACACATCTTAGACATCGGCGCTAGTTCTACACGCCCCAATGCACAAGTTGCTACGGCACAAGAAGAAATTGACCGTTTGGCAGACACCATTTTACTGCTCAAAAAAGCCTTTCCAGACACCTTGCTTTCGCTCGATACGTATTATGGTGAGGTGGCGCAATTTGGCATCGCGCAAGGCATTGACCTGATCAACGATATTTCGGCAGGCCAATTTGACCCCACCCTATGGCCTGTGGTCGCCAAGGCTAAAATTCCATACATTCTCAATTACAACCGCGCACAGCAAAACAATACGGCCCAATCTTTTCTCACAGAGAAAGGAATTGTGAGCGATGCGCTTTCCTTTCTTTCTGAAAAACGCGCGGCCCTACAAGCCCTTGGTTGCACAGACGTCATCATTGATCCGGGCTTTGGATTTGGCAAGAGCCTTGCAGAAAACCATGAATTACTTCAAAAACTTGAGCACCTGCATTTACTCGGCGCACCACTACTCGTTGGTGTATCTAGAAAATCCATGATTACAAAAGTGCTCAATTGCAGTGCAGACGAGGCCTTGAATGGCACGAGCATCCTCAACACCCTCGCCTACACCAAAGGCGCACGACTCTTTCGGGTGCACGACGTAGCAGCTGCCAAAGAGCTGATTCTCTTGTTAGCAGCGCAAGATTTGCATTAATTGAAACTTTTTTGCGTACTTTCGTATGATTGTACATCTTTAACAAGCGTATGAAAGCTTTATCTTTATTTTTTATTTCCTGTTTTGCTTGGCTCAGCTATGCACAGGCCCCATCTGCTAATTTTACGGTGTCTGACCCCGACAACATCCTCTGTCAAGGAGACTGTATTTACGTGGTCAATAACTCTACCGGCGACGACCTCGCCTATCTCTGGACCTTCCAAAATGCCACGCCAGCTACCTTTGTAGGTCAAAACCCAGGGCCTATTTGTTTCAATACAGCCAGCACAACTGGTCCGTTTGCCATTACCTTGACCGCTACCAACGCACAAGGCGCAGTGAGTACCATCACGCAATTTGTTACGGTACTTCCGATGCCAACTGTAAGCAGCACTATTTCTGATACGCTTGCAGGTGTGTATGTCGTGATTCCAGACACCACCATCGATATGTTCCAAGAAGCATACGTATATGCAGAAGGTGCTCCTTTTGGCGGCAACCTCACTTGGTACCCGAGTGGCGTAACTGCAGATAGCATCCCGGGTTGTACAACTTGTATTGCTGGCGATTCGCTCACTGTCACCCCTTTTTACACAACTTATTATGTGGTGCAATACGGCCTCAACGGCTGCTTTGCCTACGACACCGTATTGGTTACTGTCAATTTTGCGAACCAAGTCAAAATTGAACTACCGAATTCATTCTCACCGAATGACGACGGCGAAAACGATTTCTTCCGTGTGTTATCCAACGTAGATGCAGATGGCAACTTTGCCAATGGCTTTGAAGAAGGTGGCGCTTTGGCAGAAATTGACCTGCGTGTTTTCAATCGCTACGGACAGCAAGTGTTCCGCACTACCGACGTCAAAGAAGGTTGGGACGGCACCTATAAAGGCAAGGCCATGAACCCTGCCACCTACACTTATATTCTTAACTTCCGCACCATCGACGGCCGCTCAGGTTCGCGCAAAGGAAACGTTACCCTATTCAGATAAGCACATGAAACGCACACTATACTTAGCCCTGACTTTTGCAGGTGCCTTCAGCGCCACCGCACAGCACGACCGCATTATTTCGAATTGGTCGCAATCGCAAATGATTTACAACCCGGGAGCAGTTGCAACTGGCCCCGGCGACATGAGCTTTTTTGCCAACCACCGCTCCCAGTGGCTTACAGTTCCTGAAGCAGGCGTTGGCATGCGCAGCAACTTTATCAACGGCGAATTCAAAATCAAAGAAGAAGGTTTGGCCAATCGCAACAACTTTGGCGTAGGTTTCAGCATCCTCTCCGACCAAACAGGCGCTGCAAACCTAACCACCCTTAGCGTGTCGCTTCCGTTGAACTATACCTTGGCCCTAGACCGCCAAAACAAACTCAGCATTGGGGTTGCACCTGGTTTTATTCAGCAAGCTTCGGATCGTTCGGGTCAGACTTGGGAAAACCAATGGGACGGCTCTGTATTTAATCCTGCTACCTCTGTAGAAAACAGCATCAATGGCAGTTACGCCACCATGGACCTCGGAACAGGTATTTATTTTCAACACCAAATCAACAACCGCTCTTCTTTCTACGCGGGTTATGCGCTCAACCACTTGATCAAGCCGAAAATGGCTTGGTCTTTCAGCGGCGACAAAATGTACATGCAAATGGTCTTGCAAGGTGGTGCCGATTTGGCTACCCGAAACCCAGACTTCCGCATCCAACCCAATTTTGTATTCTTCCGCACCAGTAACACCAACAGCCTTACGGCAGGTGTTACTTTTGAGAACACCATCAAAGAAGGATCAAAAATTACCGGCATCAACAAATCAAACTGCGTCAATTACGGGGTTTACTACCGTCATGGCGATGCAGTGGTGGCTACTTTCGGCATGAAAGTATCTCAATTCCGTTTTGGCTTATCCTTTGACGCCAACACCTCTAAGCTCAACCAAGCAACTGGTGGCATTGGCGGCGTAGAGCTCTATTTCAAGGCCTTACTGAACTTCAAGAAATTCAATGCACAGTCTCGCATGAAGTAACTTCCAAAAAAAATGCGCACAGCAAAAAGGCCCATCTCACGACGGGCCTTTTTTTGTTGGCTAATACTGCGGTGCTTACACCACGAAAAAGACCACCTAAAACATCAAACGGATGAACTCCGGCGGAGGCATTGGGCTTTCGGAGCTCATCACTAAAGAAATCTCATGATCTATTTGAACCTTTGTCACTTTTGCTGCAACATATGGCTTTTTGCTTGCCGAGCCTTGACTAGACACTGGTTTACTTTGCTTTTTCATGTTTAGATTTTTAACGATTGATAATGATTGACTGTGTATAAACCTGACCTTGCATTGTGGCTCTGAGCAAGTAATAGCCACTAACCATTGGCGCAGGTAAATGCTCATGGTGCTGTTCGATCTGTTTTTGACTGACCAATCTGCCGCTTTGATCAAAAAGCTCTAGAAGCCCTTGCGGCATGTAGGCTTGATCTAACTCGATTGCGATATCGTTTTGGGTGTCGTAAGTAAGCGATGTAACCATGTTTGCACCCACTTCTTGCGCCGCAATAACTGGCTCCAATAAAGGATTATTTGGATTGCTAAGTGGCACATTCAAGTGAAGCACAAAACGCGTTGAATTCACCCCGCTACTCGCAAAGAAAGAATAGTTGGGCTCGAGCGAGAGGTCTTGAAACACACCCAATTGTTTGTCCTCTAAAAGAATCAGTCCATTATCTATATTCAACTCCGCCGCATTGAGCGTATAAGTTTTAGTTTGCGGAAACTCTAATATGAGTGGGATCTGATTTTGAGCCTTGCTCAACTTGAGCGCATTGATCACCAATTTCTTGCCGTTCACAAGTGTATAGCACTGCGGATAGTTCACAACCAACATTTTTTCGGCATCAAAACCATCGACTTGCGAACTTACTTGCGGATCCAAATAAATGAGCAATTGGTCTTTGCGGAGGCCATCTTCTAAATTGAGTCTAACAAATGCAGGAAAGTCTATCGCGTTGCTTTTCAAACCCTCAAAACCACTCGTGTAATGTGAGCGCATGGCATTCGTAAAACCTATGCTTCCTGTTGTAAAACCATCTGGAATTTTGACCCAAAAAGATTGCAACGGCGGCACATATTGGCTAACGGGTATGCCGCTCAAACTCGTACCCAGGCCACTTTGCGCATTGTAGGTATCAAAGACCATGGTTTGCAAAGCGTCGGCCGTTCGGTACCACATGGTTGGCAATAAATTGGTCCGTACTGCTGCATCGAAATCTAGATAAGACGCATAAGGATTGCTGACGAGGTTGAAGCCACGGTAATAATTGGTGGTACCAGTGCGCGTACAAGGAATGGTATAGCTTCCGTTATTGAGCATTGCGCCATTGAATACCAGCGTATCGTCTTGTGCAGTTTGCACAAAATAGCCCTTCCCTACCACAATTGGCGTTTGGGCATCTGTAATCTCTTGCCAATTGCCGAGTGGCTCGCTGAAATATTTCAAAACACTTGCTGTCTGTGCAGCAAATGCGGAACTCAAAATGGTAGGCATCGGTGAGCCCACAAACCAATAGCGTCCGTTTGGCGTGTTTTGCCCCGTACCTGTAATGGCTTGCTTTAGCTGAACGGATCCACTACCCGTCATATTGCTATTTGTACCCTGAACAATTGTGGCCTTGTTTTCAAGCGTGAGTTGACCATGAACCGCGACGTCTCCATCTAAGGAAAGTTGGTGGCTTTCTTTTAACTTCAGATGGGCACCCGGAGCAATTGTAAGTAATGAAAGTGCTGCTGTTGTATCTAAAAGAACGGTTGTTGACGCTGGAATAAGGACACTGGCTCCATTTGCCGGAACGCCACCGCACCAGTTTGTAGCTTGCTTCCAAGAACCTTGTTGGGTTCCTTTCCAAGCGCCGTGGGGCAATATAAGCGCTTCTACCTCTAAACGACTCAAACTCAGGCAACCGGTCGCACCAAGCTGTTCGGCAAAATAATGCGCTTGATGCACCAAAGGAAGTGTTCCGCTTAACACCTGTGTGCTATTTATTGTTGGGTACCACACAATGCTGTTTTGGTTTAAACTGAGATCGGCAAGCAGCGCACCTTGACAACGTTCTTGTAATTGGCTACCAGTTGGTTCAGAAGGAACCTCAGGTGCGGCCTGTATTTGAACTGTTGAAGTCTGTGATGAACTGCGGCCCGTATAGCTCGTGACTTTAAATGTATAGCTTTGCCCTGGTGTGAGCTGATCAATTGTAGCTGTCGACCCTGTTCCGGTTTTGAAACCACTCGGAAAGCCCGTGATGCGCCATTGTCCGGCTGGCAGTCCATTCAGGTGAATTTTACCAAATCCATTACCGCAACTCGGTTGCTCAACTTGAGCAATTACGGGTACTGCAGATGGTGGTGCCGGCGAAAAATCAAGACCTTTAAAGAGGAAGTTTGTGCCAGAAGAAGCCAATTCTTGAATGAGCGCCGTCTGACTTGAATCTGTCAGGACAATTAACTTGTTGTTATCTTCGCCAGCGCTGGCCAAGAATGTGCTGGCATACACCTTGGCTAAGGAGTCGGAATAATCAACAAGTAAGCCATTGGCTCTATGGCCGTGCGTGTAGTTTTTAACCCAAATTCCATTTTGGAGCGTCCATTTTTGAATGCCACCTCCGTTTTGTCCGTTGAGGGGTTGGTCGTCGGCTACATATGCTAATTTTTCGTCAGGACTGATAGAAAATCCTCTGGGAGAAGGGGTTGCCAAAACCAAGGTTAATACTTGCCCTGAGGTAGTTGGCAATCCTGTACCCACCTGGTAAATGCCTGCCGGTGTTTCAGCCGTCGAGAAATACAATTGCTCATTGAATATTTCTAAAGTCCTAATGGCTGCAAAAGCCGCAGTGAGTTGCACAAAATTAACGCCGTTAAAATACCATACACCGCCAGAACCCCCACTACCGATACCTGCTGCATAAAAACAACTGTTTGGCAAAGGAATCAAGGAAGTTAAATAACCATTCATAAAGGGCAGCACTGCACCAGTCGTCGGAAAAACAACCCGCGTACTCACAGCCGCACCGGTACTCAAAATATTGGTAACCTTCGCTTGTGTTTGCGCCAAATCATTGCTACCGGGCAAAGCGGCAAAACCTGGTATTCCCACCAAATTATTCACTGAATTGAGATAGCCAGTAGATACATTGAGTTCGCCCGTTTCGGTCAGTAAATTAGAGTTGTCAAATTGTTGTTCGAGCGTTTGCACCAATGTGCCATTCGGAATCAGCTCTTGCAATCTCAAAGGAAAAGCAATCGAACCCAACGGATTGAGGCCATCTCCAATCCTGTTCACAATTAGGTTACCCGGCGTAAAACCACTCACGATGATCGCACCTTCAACATAATCAATCAGATAGTTACTCGGCGAGAAACTACCCACCGCTAAAGATGGAAAAACCTGATGCGCATAAGTGCCAACAAGTGCTCCCACACCCGTACTTGCTGCAGCAGGGCCATAAGCAATCGTAAGCTCTTGTATTTCTTCTCCAGCAACGAGACCAACACTCGTAAAACCAAGCTGCCCCGCACCTCCTACCAAAACTGCGCCGATCTCTTTATTCACATCCGAAGCAAGAACTTGCAGCGGCTTTGGCGAAACCATATTGTTACTCGCGGAGCAATTAACGCTCGTTGTAGGCGCGCCGACCGAAGAAAGCGTCAAACAAGCACTCCCATTAAAAGACCCAGCGGGTTTATTGTAAACCGTTCGGATATAAACCGTGGTACCATTCGTTAAATTCGTCAGGGCGCCTTGCGTAAAACCATAAGTCTGTGCTGTAGACAACTCAAAGCCAGCTTCGGCTTGAGCAACAAGCGGCGCAGCGGCGTTAGTCAGCCCCACAACAAAGGCCTGCGCAGGCGAAGAACTTCCATATACGCCGGACATTGAAGTCGCTAACTGCGTATTGGCCCAGACAGGAATGGCCTGAGCTACAAAACTAATATTGTCAAAGCGCCAGGCGCCGTCTGTCGCGTAATTGGTACTATTGGAGCTGTATTGTGGCGAAAAAACTGCTGAATTTGCAGCAATCATATAGGCCGTATTGGCCGCATACGTGGCAGTCTGGTTCGACTGATCAAAGGCATTCGGACTGAATATCGAAACAATTCGGACTTTGAAGTTCGGATTATTAGCTGCCGTGCTTACCGATCCAAAATTGACACTATACGACTGCCATTGGCCATCGGGGCTAAGACTACCTGCATTGATCCAAAAACCGTTGTTCCAAGTACTCCCGTCAGTTGTGTAATCTATCCGCGCCCAGCGCGATGCCTGACTAGATGCCCGCTGCAAGAAATTCAACACCACACCCGAATAACCCGTTGTATTTACAGCCAAGACAATCCCACGCGCACCACTAGACTGACACTGATTGGCAAAATTACTTACCTGCAAGCACTTACCATAACTGGACGAAGGATATGCACTATTCAGCGGAGACAAAACACTCAGCGCACCATTCCCCTGACTCGGGTTGGAATTACTCGAATTGAAATTCCAGGAACAGATGGTGGTTTGTGTGAAGCTTGTAAATACAGCAAAGCACATACTCCAAATGACAAACAGCACGCGCTGCGGGGATCTTGTTTTCATATTAACTAATTTGAAAACAAAATTATCCCGTGTGGAAGGCGGATGGGTTACATAACTTTATATGGTAGTTGTATTCTTTTCTTTGAGTTGATATTAAGAAAAGTCAAAACTTAGGTTCAACAAGAAGATAAATATTTAAATCGCCAAAATATACTCCTGCAAATTGACTTGCTCGTCTAAATGGAGCTTTTTGCGAATGACGCTGCGGGTGTTGTCTATGGTGCCCTGGGTTCGGTTGGTAAGTACCGCCATTTCTTTGCTGGAAATATTGAGGCGCATGAGGGCGCAAATACGGATTTCGTGCGGGCTTAAATCGGGGGCTAATTGCTTGAGTTTTGTGTAGAAATCTTCGTAGACGCCGATGAAACGGGTTTCAAATTCTTCCAAAAACCCTTTGGATGCAGCTGTTTTGAGCATGCGCTGGAGGGTCGAAAATTTGTCGTGATGGCTTTTGGGCAGCTGAGCGATGGAGACATCGAGTTGCGCGCTTAACTCTTCTTTGAGTTGCTGAACGGAGATATTTTTAAGCGACTCCGCGAGCAATTCTTTGGATTTGAGCTCGAGGTCAAAAGAGAGGCGCTGCTTGACCTGTATATTCTCTATGCGCGCCTGATTGGCCCTACGGTATAGTAAAATAAAGACGACACTCATGACCAATAAAGACAAGACCAACACAAAGCCAAAAAACAATTTATGGTTCTCCTCCTTTTGAATGGTCAGACGCAACGCGCTTTTTTCTTTTTCTTGCGCTTCATTGGCCTGTGCCATTTCCCACTCACTTAACAAACTAATGGAACGGTCTCCGAGGTAAGACTCCCTGATTTGATTGTATTTTCTATAAAATGCATTGGCTTGCGCTGTCTTTCCAAGTGCATCGTACATGCGGTAACTGAGTCGATAATAATCTGAAATATAGCTTGGCTCACCGAGTTCAAATAGCTTTGGTTGCAAGGATTGAAGCTCGCTGGCAAGTTGGGCATAGCTACCGCGGTCATTATAGAGTTCTGCCCTATTGAGCTGATTGATCAATACTCCCGAACTGAGCCCCAAAGCGGTGCAAATTTGATCGGATTTGGCCATCAAGACCAGCGCTTCATCAAAGCGGCGCTCTCGCCTGCGGGCATTGCCAAAATTGGCTAAAGTTTGTGCTTCGAGCAATTCTTGTTTTTCTTTTCTGGCATAGCTCAAAGCGCGATCAAAGAGCTGTTCTGCAGCACGGTGGTTTTTTGTTTTGGAAAGACTCACCGCCATATTATTGATCAAATCCATTGGTATATCATTTTGGCCATAAGAGTTGGCCGCTTTGATATAAATCCTTGCCTTTTCGGTGTAGTCAAACCTGAGGTACAACAGCGCCATATTGAGCTGGATCAGGCGCTTATTTTTGACATCTGCTTCGTCTGTGTAGTTCAGTGCAGACTTGAAATGTATGAGTGCATCCAAAAACTTAGATTGATGCATCGCAATACTCGCACGTTGAGTGAGGTAGCAAATGCGCAACCAGCTTGAAGGATCGTCTTTGAGCGTTTGTCCGAGCGCATGCAAATGAATAGACAAACTATCTTGATTTTGCTGCAAATCATCGTAATAAGTCAAAACAGCATAAGCACTAGGCTTCACCCCCCTCAACTCCTCACTTTTAGCATGCGCAATTTTTGCAGAAATGACTGCTGTTAATTCATTATAGTTGGCATAATAAAGCGCAGAAAGCAACTTTTTCAATCCTTCGACATCCCGATATGCGAGCACCTGATTCTTGGCCACTAAATTCTTGCGGGCCCATTGTTCGAATACCTTTTTATTGGTGTATTGGTGTGTAAATAATTCTGCCAATAAGTTCAGTTGTTCCGCTTCCGAGCTTTGTTTGAAATATATATCCGCCCTAGCCGAATTGAACTGCTTGGTATCTAGCTGAAATTGCTTGGTAGAAGGTTCGGAACAAGCACCCAATAAAAAGATACCCAACCAAAAACTCCAAACGCATACATACCGATCAATAAATTTCATGAAGCCCTCTTATTTCGATCAAAAATAAGCGTTTGTGCTTCATTGTGCAAATGAGACCCCACCCGTATGCACAAAAAGCACACTACCCATTTGGCTTTGCAGACGAGGAATTTCGTGCGCCAGTGCAAAAAGTGCTTTTGCCGTGTAAGTAGGTTCGATCTGAAATGAAGCTGTTTGCAGAAAATCGGCCATAAAAGAGAGGAGTTCAGGGCTGGTTTTGGCATAGCCGCCTTGGTGGTATTCATCCAATACGGTAACTTGATGGAACGGGAATTGAAAGTTAGCGGTGAGGGGAGCCAATTTGGCTTGAGCGGCGAGGTTTTGCATTTCTTGCAATGCGGGGTAACCCTTGAGTACAGGTACTACAAAGAGCTGGGTTTGCGGGCCAAGGGCAGACAAAATACCTAGGCTGGTGGTGGTGGTGCCTTGCGCAACGAAAACCGCAGCAAAATGTTGGTTGTTATTTTGGGCAACGGCTTCGGTGTAAATTTGTGCGCAGCCCCAAATGCCTTCTGGGTTGGCGCCGCCTTCTGGGATAAACCAGGTTTTGGATTTGTGGTCTAGACCTGAGGTCAGCTTCTGCGCTTGATACGCCGTTCTCGACATAAACTCGAGTTGCATGCCGAGTTCTTGACATTTGTACAATAAGGCATTGCTCGTGGGGTTTAATTCCTCTCCCCTGACCTTTCCGATGATCGGCAAATTCATGGCTTTGGCGGCGGCGGCACTGGCCAACAGATGGTTGGAATAAGCGCCCCCGAAGGTCACCAATTGTTGGGCGCCTGTGTTTTTGGCAGCCCAAAGATTCCCTTCTAGTTTGCGGAGTTTGTTGCCGGAGATGTTTGTGTCGATTAAATCGTCGCGTTTGACGAACAATTTTGGGCCTTCGTTGTTAGCGTTGTGTAGGGAAAAGTGTTGCAACTCCGAGCGCTTTTTTAACTTTGCAAACCACAGCGACATATCAGTACTCATGAGCGAAGATTTTTCTGGATTTTCTAAAAAAAGTCACTTAAACGACGAAGATTACTATTTATCCGAAGAAGGTTATATTGTTTTTACTGAAAAGTATCACCTCAAACGCGGTTATTGCTGCAAGAGCGGTTGTAAACACTGCCCTTATGGCTATGACGCCAAGACGGGTCGGATAGCCGAATACCCCAAAAATCAATAACCAAACACCCCAAGTTAATCGATTCCGAGTTCCGGGAAGCGGCCTTTGTATTGCTTGAGGATATCCTTGATTTTTTGGATATCGCCATCTGCATCACCTGTTGGCCAAAATAAGCTGTGGAAACCGCCTGTTTTGGTGGCAAAATCGATGTAGGCCACATAAATAGGTACATTGGCTTTTTGCGCCACGTAATAAAAACCTTTTTTCCAGTTCGGATTGTAGCTGCGGGTGCCCTCTGGTGAAAACACCATATACATGCTTTCGTTTTCTTCGAAATAACGTACAGCGGTGTCGGTGAGGTTGTTTTTCTTGCTGCGGTCTACGGGTATGCCGCCAATCGCTTTTAGAAACCAACCGAGCGGCCCCCAGAACAATTCTTTTTTCATGAGGTAGCGCCCTTTGACGCCATATTGATAAAAAGCCAAGCGACCGAGTATAAAATCCCAATTGGACGTATGCGGCCCCACAGCGATGACACATTTCTGAATGCCTTCGGGCGGCGTTGGATCAACTTTCCAACCAATGAGCCAAAAAATAAATTTTGCGACGAACTTCATGGCTTAAAGTTAAGCAATTCATCTTTCATCTATCTTTACAGCATGAAGTTGCTCAAAGAACTTTTTTGGAGCGTATTGGTGGTACTCGTACTTTACATGAGTTACGCACTGGCTCCGTTCTTGGCACTACCCCAAACCAAAACTGCGCAAGTTCCTGTTTTTCAAGATCAAGCCTTATGTTTTTCGGTACTTCCCTTACAAGTTGTGCAAAGCTGGATACTTGAACAACAACTCGAATCTCAAGATGTCGCTGTTCAAGAAGCACTCAAGAAAATGTCGCTGCAATTCAAGAGCGAGCGCAATAGTTTACTCGCCGATTTTCATTTTGACCTGCATGGCGCACTGGCCTATTACCTCATCGAACATCCTCAAAAACCCTTTTCCTGCATTTTTATTCCTGGTTCGGGACAAAAAGAAGGCTGGATTTCCGGACAATACTACGCGGTGTCAAAAGGTATTTTTTTCTTCGCCGAACCGCTCCAAGCAAAGCAGCGTGCCTACTTTGAAAAATGTCTTTTAAAAATGCGCTTTCAAACCAAAAAGTTCGAGGCCCGAAAACACCATTTTGAACTCAAAGGACAACCCTATACCCTACTTTGGGAAGAGCACGCGTTTGCTCTAGAATTACCCAAAGCGTCTCGACAAAAAAACCGCATGCTCAAGCCAAATGGTTTTCATTTAAGTTGCCCATTGGCACTGAGCAACCTACCGGGCGATTTACAATTTTTAGAAGGACTCAAGGCCAGCTCGCTCAACTACTACGGTGCGCAACTCAACAACAAACAAGCTTTGGTACTCGATTTTGAAGCTTTGCTGACCTTTGACAATCTAGAGGCCCGTACAACATTTTTGAACAGTTGCCAAAACACCTTCCCGGATTGGCAATGGGCGCCCAACTTTGTGCGGGTCAACGACGCCGTGTACGCACTCAAAAAAGAAGGCCCCCAAGCGTTATATATTTGCAGCAAACCAAAAAAACACATCAAGAACGGCAACTTTGCGAGCCAGATGCGCACCTTGCCAATGGCCTGCTCGGGCAACCCCACGCTGCTTACTAAATTAGACAACGCAGGTTGGGCCGCCGCCATTCTCGAGCTCTTCCCGATTTACCGCGGCATCTCTGACTTTTCAGCACGCACCGCAAACGTCAGCACCACCCACAACACCATCCGCTGGGAACTCAAAAAAGATTACTATGCCGCAGGTGAATTCCTGAAATTACTCAGCACCACTATGGAGCAATAAAAAACCCCGCTGCGAACAACGGGGCTTTGCTATCTATTACAAACTAAAACCTATGATTAGCGGATAAAGAGCAACTCTCTGAATTTAGGGAGCGGCCAAAGTTCGTCTTCTACCAAGAGCTCGAGTTTA
Source organism: Bacteroidota bacterium (assembly GCA_041168605.1). GTDB lineage: Bacteria > Bacteroidota > Bacteroidia > Flavobacteriales_D > Crocinitomicaceae > UBA952. Next base: position 12,667 of record JBEEKN010000001.1, read on the forward strand.
TCGGCGTGGTAGCGGATTTCGTCGAAGTGAACCTTTACTTTATCGCAGTAAGCCAACGCTTTTTGCTCTGCACCGTCCAACTTATTGGCCAATTTGCGCTGTGCAAGCATGGTATCAGAAGCCTCTTTCATTTTATTGATGTGCATCGAGACTTTTTCAAGCAGTTCAATTTGTGCGTTTGCCGCAGCTCTTCCTGCTTTATCGCCCAATACATTGATCAAGCCTTGTACATTCTGAAGGAGTTTGTTTTGGTACTCGACAGCTGCAGGAATGAAGTTATTTTGAACGAGGTCACCCATGAGGCGAGACTCAATTTGAATTTTGAGGATGTAGTTCTCGAATTCGATTTCGGCACGGGCTTCAAGTTCACGCGGCGTGAGTACTTCCATTTCTGAGAAGAGCTTGACCACATTTTTGTTGTGCCATACTTTGAGTGCACGTGGGGTGTCTTTGAGGTTTGCCAAACCGCGTTTTTCAGCTTCCTTGACCCATTCGTCGCCGTAGCCATTGCCTTCAAAACGGATTTTCTTAGACGCTTTGATCAAGACTTGCAATTCCTTGAGGATGGCTTCGTCTTTGGTCTCGCCTTTTTCGATGCGCTTGTCTACAGACGCCTTGAAAATGCGCAATTGCTTGGCCATAATGGTATTGAGGACAATCATGGCAGAACCGCAGTTGGCAGAAGAACCAACGGCACGGAATTCAAATTTGTTGCCAGTGAAAGCAAATGGAGAGGTGCGGTTGCGGTCGGTGTTGTCGAGTAAAATTTGTGGGATTTTACCGATGTTGAGTTTGAGCTCCGTTTTGTCTTGAGGCGTCATTTTACCGGCCTTGATGTTTTTCTCTAAATCATCGAGCAACTGAGAAAGCTGGGTACCGATAAATGCAGAGATGATGGCTGGTGGCGCTTCGTTGGCACCTAAGCGGTGGTCGTTGCCGGCAGAAGCAATGGCAGCGCGCAATAAATCGGCGTTGTCATGGATGGCCATGATGGTATTGACAAAGAAGGTCAAAAACTGAAGATTTGATTTCGGGTTTTTGCCCGGCGCCAATAAATTGACACCTGTATTGGTGCTCAAAGACCAGTTGTTGTGCTTACCAGAACCGTTTACACCAGCAAATGGCTTCTCGTGGAGCAATACGCGGAAGTTGTGTTTGCGTGCGGTTTTCTCCATGATATCCATGAGCAACAAGTTGTGGTCGTTGGCCAAGTTGCACTCTTCAAAAATAGGCGCACATTCAAACTGATTTGGCGCTACTTCGTTGTGACGTGTTGTAACTGGAATGCCCAACAACAAAGACTCGACTTCAAACTCGCGCATAAATGCATTGACGCGCTCAGGAATCGAACCAAAGTAATGGTCTTCTAACTGCTGACCTTTTGCAGGCGCGTGGCCAAAAAGTGCACGACCTGTAAGCATGAGGTCCGGACGCGCATTGAACAAAGCCGAATCAATCAAAAAGTATTCTTGCTCCCAACCTAAAGTAGCATTGACTTTCGTGACGTTTTTGTCGAAATACTGACAAACTTCTACGGCTGCTTGGTCAATGGCATGAAGCGCTTTGAGCAAAGGCATTTTGTAGTCTAAAGACTCGCCGGTATAAGAAATAAAGATGGTAGGAATACAAAGTGTTTTTCCAATTACAAAAGCCGGAGAAGATGGATCCCAAGCGGTATAGCCGCGGGCTTCAAAGGTATTGCGGATACCACCATTCGGAAACGATGACGCATCGGGTTCTTGTTGGATGAGTAGGTCGCCGTCAAAACGCTCGATGGCTTTACCTGGGCCAATTGGCTTGAGAAATGCATCGTGTTTTTCTGCGGTTGTGCCGGTAAGTGGCTGAAACCAGTGTGTGTAGTGTGTAGCTCCTTTAGAAATAGCCCAGTCTTTCATGGCGCTCGCCACTTGATCTGCAAATTTGCGATCCAGACGCGTGCCATTCTGAATGGCTTCAGTCATGAATTTGTAGGTTTCTGAAGGAAGGTATTCACGCATGATGTCTTGGTGAAATACATTTTGACCGAAAAGATCCGAAAGTTTGCCATTGTAGTCAATGTGCTTAGGTTCGCGGTGCAAAACATCTTGATACGCTCTTAGTCTTTTTGTTGCCATTTTTAATAATTTTTGACAAAGGTATCTAATTTTTAGGGGGTCAAACAATATTTTATCACATTTTTTAAACACTACCCCCTCTTTTTTAACATTAAATTAAAAAATCATGAAATTTCACGTAATCATCAAAGATTCCTCAACTTTGTAATATGAAAAGAGATTGGTTGCTCAGTTGCTTTGAAAAAGAACTGCCCGGCGCTGCAGCCCACGCCCCCTACAAACGCTATCGCCAGCAATTTGAAAAAAGCCACGCTGCTCAACCAAAGCGCCCAGCCGCAGTAGCCATCCATTTATACCCACAAAACAGCGCTTGGCATTTCATTCTCATCGAACGCAGCACCTACAACGGCCAACACAGCGGTCAAATGGCCTTCCCTGGCGGCAAACCAGACCCAACAGATCCGCATCTCGAATTCACCGCCAGAAGAGAATCCGTCGAAGAAATTGGCATCCCGATCAACAACGGCCAATACCTTAAAACACTGACAAAAGTCTGGATTCCCGTTTCCGGGTTTGAAGTCAGCCCGTTTATATTTCTACATGAAGCAGCACCACTACTCGAACCCGACCCCCGAGAAGTGCAGCAAATAGAAGTGGTGGCGCTCAAAGATTTATTAGACAGCTCCAGTTTAGTCAATAGAGACATTCACATCCCCGGCGGGCAAGTGCTTGAAGCGCATCCTTGTTTTATGCTAAACAATAAAATTGTGTGGGGCGCTACGGCGTTGATGTTGACTGAGGTGAGGATGATGTTGGGGTGATTCGTTTTTAAGGATAGCATATCCCGAACACCAAAATGGACTAAAAATCCCAAAACGGCTAAAAAACAAAAAGAGGAACAAACGCTATTTGTTCCTCTTTCTGCTAAACCATGCTAAAACTATAAAACTAAAACTACAACTATGAACTGTAATCTTGAGGCAAATGTACAGCATCAATTTGGATTGGCAATATTTTTTATGTGAATTAATTGTTAAATTTTAAATGCGCGGGTCATTTCGCGTTTTCCGGGAGGGCCCGGTAAGCCTTCCACCTTCAAACCTAAATGCTTTAAATCTCTTTTGAATTGACCTTGCGCACAATACGTGACGAGAGCGGCGCCTGGCTTCATGAGCTGAAATAGCTTTTCGAAAATGGTTGGAGCCCACATTTCGGGTTGTGCCTTGGGGCCAAAGGCGTCGTAATAAATGAGGTCAAACTTTTCTGAAGAAGACCATTCTTGAATGTGAAATGCGGCTTTGGATAAAGTAAAGTGAGTGTCAAATACATGAGTTTCTCCAAAAGGGAGCGCCATCAATTGGGTATAAAATGCTTTTAATCCAGCATTGTCTAGGTAATTGATTTCTTTCCAAATCTCCTCCTCAACCGGATAAGCCTCCAGACCAACATAACTGATGCTGAGCTCGTTTTCTTTGGCATATTGGGCAGTCAGTAGCGCATTCAAGCCCGTGCCAAAACCTATCTCCAGAATGTTGAGTTGCTTTGAAACTGTACTCATGTAAGCCAAACCATTTTGAATAAACACATGATTTGCTTCTTGCACACTGCCGTGCATTGAATGATACGTTTCGTCTAAATCTGGCACATACAAAGTCTGCGAGCCGTCGGCGGTAAGGCGGAGTTCGCGTTTCATTTTTTACGGATCAAATACAGGCCATCGCGCAGCGGCAGCAGCACCTTCTCTACCCTTTCGTCTTGACTGATCTGCAAATTGAGCTCCCTGAGCAAGGTGGTGTCTTTGTCTTGGTACTTTGAATCGAGTACCTTTCCGGACCACAGCACGTTGTCAATCAGGATGAAACCACCGGATTTTAATTTCTCTAGCGCTTGGGTGTAGTACAACGGATATTGTTGTTTGTCGGCGTCGATGAAAATCAAATCAAAAGCCGTTTGAAGCGTAGGGATGATTTGGGCTGCGTTGCCAATTCGGTATTCAATCTGCTCGGCGTAGGCAGAAGCCTCAAAATAACCACGCACTCTTTGTTCGAGCTCTTCGTTGATGTCTATGGTGAGTAACTTACCGTCCGGCGCCAAGCCTTCGGCCAAACACAAAGCTGAATAACCCGTGTAGGTTCCGATTTCTAAAATATGAGTTGGTCGCAGCAAATGAGAGAGCATGCTGAGCACGCGCCCCTGAAAATGACCGCTGAGCATACGCGGTTGCAAAACTTCTAAATGCGTTTCTCTATCGATTTGCGCAAGCAAGGGTGAAACAGTTGAGCTGTGATCGGTGACGTATTGTTGTAATTCGGGGGAAATGAAATCCATTTGAGTTGTATTTGGACAAAGATACGCGAAGCTCGGCGCATTTTTCTAAATTTGTAAATTCAGTTAATACACATGACCGTTTCAGCTATCCGCCAACAATTTTTCGACTTTTTTGAAAGTAAAGGACACCAAATCGTTTCTTCCGCCCCAATGGTGGTCAAGAACGACCCAACCCTGATGTTCACCAACGCCGGCATGAACCAATTCAAGGATTTTTTCTTGGGTTACCAAGTGCCTGCCAACCGCCGCGTGGCCAACTCCCAAAAGTGCTTGCGCGTTTCTGGTAAACACAACGACCTCGAAGAGGTGGGCGTTGACACCTACCACCACACCATGTTCGAAATGTTGGGCAATTGGTCTTTTGGCGACTACTTCAAAGAAGAAGCCATAGGTTGGGCTTGGGAATTGCTCACGACGGTTTACAAAATCCCTGTAGATCAACTATATGTGACGGTTTTTGAAGGCGATGCCAAAGACGGCGTAGCCCAAGACAGCGAAAGCTTTAACATCTGGAAAAAATACATTGCAGAAGAGCGCATCATTCTCGCCTCTAAAAAAGACAACTTTTGGGAAATGGGCGATACCGGCCCTTGTGGCCCCTGCACCGAAATCCACGTCGATTTGCGCAGCCCCGAAGAGCGCGCACAAGGCGACGGCCGCAACTGGGTCAATGCAGACCACCCACAAGTGATCGAGATCTGGAACAACGTCTTCATGGAGTTCAACCGCAAAGCCGATGGCAGCCTAGAACCGCTTCCTTCCCAGCATGTCGATACCGGCATGGGCCTTGAGCGCTTGGCGATGGCTTTACAAGGCAAACAGAGCAACTACGACACCGATTTATTTCAGACGCTCATCCAGCACATGGTACAGGTTTGTGGCGTACCTTACAAACAAGCAGAACCTACCGATATCGCACTGCGCGTCATTGCAGACCACGTGCGCACCATTGCCTTCTCTATTGCCGACGGCCAACTTCCTGCCAACAACGGCGCGGGCTATGTCATCCGACGCATCTTGCGCAGAGCTGTTCGCTATGGTTACCAAACGCTCGGCCTCAAAGAACCCTTTCTTTGCGACCTCGCCATGGTTCTCACCGACCTCATGGGCCATCCCTACCAAGAACTCATCAACCAAAAAGAGCTGATTTACAAAGTCATCAAAGAAGAAGAATTGAGTTTCTTTAGAACACTCGAACTCGGCATCAAGCGCATAGACGACCTCATTGTAAGCGTCAAGGCACAAGGCGCCAAACAACTCGATGGTAAAGCTGTTTTTGAACTCTACGATACCTACGGCTTTCCGCTAGACCTCACCTCTTTGATTGCCCGAGAAAACGAGCTCGAGGTAGATGAAGCGGGTTTCCAACAAGAACTCCAAATTCAAAAAGACCGTTCGCGCGCAGCCACCAGCATCGAAACCGACGACTGGCAACAAGTACAGCCAGATACCACCACCCAATTTATTGGTTACGACGACAAAACAGCAAGCGTCCAACTCATCAAATACAGAAAAGTGAGCCAAAAAGGCAAGGCTTTTTATCAACTCGTTTTGGATCAAACGCCTTTCTACCCAGAAGGCGGTGGTCAAATTGGCGACAGCGGTGTATTGCTCAATGGTACAGAAAGCATCAAAATTTTTGATACCAAAAAAGAGAACAACCTCATTGTGCACCTCAGCACCGAATTGCCCAGCCAACTCGACGCTACTTTTGAGGCCCGCATCGATTTAGCCAAACAACAACAAACGGCCAAAAACCACAGCGCCACTCACCTACTCCATCACGCCTTGCGCAGCATTTTGGGCACGCACGTAGAGCAGAAGGGCTCATTGGTTTCAGACAAAGGCTTGCGCTTTGACTTCTCGCATTTTTCAAAAGTAACAGACGAACAGCTGCTTGCCATTGAAAATATGGTCAACAACGCCATTCAAGCAGCACAAGCACTCATCGAAAACCGCGCCCTAGACATCGAAAGTGCCAAGCAAAAAGGTGCCATGGCCCTATTCGGAGAAAAATACGGCGACACCGTTCGCGTCATTGAATTTGGTCCGTCTATCGAATTGTGCGGCGGTATTCACGTAGCCAACACCAACCAAATTGGGGTCTTTAAACTGGTTGCAGAAAGCGCAGTTGCAGCAGGCATTCGCCGCATAGAAGCCATCACCGGCGAGGCCGCCATGAACTACTACAAAGACAAAGCAGCACAGCTCGAGCAAATTGAAGCCTTGCTCAAAAAACCAGCCGATATCGTAAAGGCCATTGAAGAGTTGCAGCACAAAAACGTTGCGCTGGGCAAGGAAATCGAAAAATTTGCCAAACTTCAAGCGCAGGCGCTCAAGAATGAACTCAAAAATGAAGTGCAAACGCAAGACGGCCTGCACTTCCTTTTCAAAGAAATCCAGACTGACGCCGCAAGCGCCAAAGACATCCTCTTTCAATTGCGCCAAGAATTTAGTCCTTTTGTGGGCGTTCTTGCGCACCGCGAAGCCGACAAATGTGGGCTCACGGTCATTATAGACGAAGCACTTGCCGCAGAAAAACAATGGAACGCCGCACAATGGATCCGCGAGGTTGCTGCACTGATTCAGGGCGGTGGCGGCGGCCAAGCTGCATTTGCAACGGCAGGCGGCAAAAACCCTGCTGGCCTTTCAGCAGCGCTCCAAGCACTTCAATCCAAACTGGGTGGCGAATAAAAAAATTCTCATCCTGAGCTACTATTGGCCGCCCAGCGGCGGTACTGGCGTCCAGCGCTGGCTGCACTTTAGCCGCTATCTAGAAGAACTCGGTTGGGAACCCATTATTTATACGCCCCTCAATCCAGAAGCACCTGTTCAAGACCCTAAGCTCAGTGCACTTATCGGCACCAAAACCACCGTACTCAAGCGCAAAATTTGGGAACCCACGAGCGTCTACAAAAGCCTAAGCGGCAAAAAAGGCCAACAACTCCACACCGGCTTTTTACAAGAAAACCCGAAGTCCAAAACATCATGGCTACAGAAAGGCGCCATGTGGTTGCGCGCCAATATTTTTATCCCCGACGCCAAAATGGCCTGGATTGGCCCGTCGGTGCGCTACCTGCACAAATACATTGCGCAAAACCCCGTAGCCGCTATCATTTCCACAGGGCCACCACATTCACTACACCTCATTGCGCGTGGTCTCAAACGCCGAACGCAACTCCCCTGGATTGCCGATTTTCGCGATCCCTGGACGCAAATCGATTGGTTTGAACAGCTCCCACTCACCAAATGGGGCCTTGGCTTACACAAGCGCCTTGAACGCAGTATATTCAAAGAAGCTGATGAACTCGTGGTGGTGAGTCGCGACATGCAAACGCAAATGGAAAAACTGGCTCAACGGCCTGTTCACCTGATCTCTAATGGCTTTGCGCCATCGGATTTTCAAAGTTTTGTGCAGCAACCAGACCCTCATTTTACCATCTTACACACCGGCTCGATCAACAAAGACCGCAACCCTACTGAACTCTGGAACAGTCTTGGTGCTTTTGTGAAGGACAACCCCGACTTTGCCAAGCGTTTGCGCATTCGCTTAATTGGGGCAATAGATTCAATTGTAACGCAAGATCTAGAGGTCAATCAATTACTTGCTTTTACACATTTGGAGCAATTTGTTCCGCACGCTCAAGTCATTGAAGAACTTTCTGCCTGTAGCTTGCTGCTGCTGCCTTTGAACAACGTCAAAAGTCAGAAGGGAATCGTTACCGGTAAAGTATTCGAATACCTCGCGAGTGAACAACCTATTTTGGCTATTGGCCCCGCAGACGGCGATGCAGCTGCCATCTTAAACGAACAAGAAGGGACTTTGATGGTTCCGTTCGAAACGGCTGTTCCTTGGCCTCAAGTTTTGGAGTTATGTGCAGCGAAGCCCAATAGAAAAGAGACGCTGTTGCCTTATTCCAGAGCCGAGCTCGCCAAAAAAATGCACCAGCTATTAGAAACACTTTGTTCTTAAAACATCATGACCAATCTTTTTGAAGATTTCTTACTCGACATCGGTTTTGGCTGGACCCTCGCCAAATTCTTCCCCTACTTGCTTTGCTTGTTGCTTGGCTTCATTTTATTAAGGGTATTGATAAAGGTCCGGATGAAATTTTGGCTCAAGCTCTTGGTCCTGTCTTTGGTTTGTAGCCTGCCTTTTGGTTTGTATTTTTTCTTCTACCCAATCTATCAGCCTGATTTATACAATAAGGCCTATGTACCTAAAATGCTACCAGACGATATTCCTGCACAAACAACCCTTGCGGTAGTGGTGTTGCCGGGTTGCCCATATTGCATGCAAACCACTGCGGTCATGAACCGTTTGGCTGCACAAAATACGAAGCTGCATATCGTTTATTATTTTGTATCCGAAGATCCGCAAGCCATCAAAATCTTTAGACGAAAGCTACACAAACGCATTGGACTCAAAAGTGGGATAGACGCTACGCGCTGGATGCTCGCCGCAGAAGGCGTGTTTCCGAGTTATTTACTTTATGACCACAAGCAACTCAAGCGCGCTTGGCACAACACTACTTTTGGAGTGCTTGCGCTAGACGAACTGCGTGCTTATAAGTAAACCAAAGCGCGAGTAAAAAGCCCAGCAAAAGTAAGCCAGAACCCACACTCGCAAGTGTGTTACCCGATTGCACGCTCAACGGTTCAAATTTCCAAACGATTTCATGCTTGCCCGCCGGAACCACCACACCGCGCAACAAATAATTGACACGTAGGTTGGCCACAGGTTTCTTGCCATCGATATAACAATTCCAACCCGCTGGGTAGTACATCTCGGAGAACACCGCCAATTGCTTGGCTTTGGAATTGGAAGCATAACGCAATTCAGAAGGGTCGTAGTTGAGCAATTTGATGGTAGCCGTTGAATCTTGTCCGAGGCCATTCAGCTGCGCCTTGAATTCTTGATGCACAACAGCTTGTTTCTTGCTATCCAAAAGTGCTTTTGAACCCGAGGCTAAAATTTCTTGATTGGCGTCTTTTACCATTTTGACGTCTGCAACAAACCAAGCTGGCCCATTGGCATTGGTATTCAATATGGCCGGCTGATTGGGTTTAAGGATGATATACTTCGTATTGAGCATGTTCAGGTATTCCGCCTCAGCGCCGAGCGCAATGCTTGACACACTCAGTGTATCAAAAATTTGCTGCGCCTGCTCTTGACTGATGTCGGCAGGCAAGGCCATTGTTCTGAATTTTTCGTTTTTAGCCGTATTGACCGCAGCGCTAAAGGCTTGAACCGCCGCAGGAAAATGGAAATCGACAAATTCTTGGTAGCGCTTGAGTTTGGCACCGTGGTAACCTCCGAGGCTCTTGTGGAAGAAACTGGTATTGGTTTCAGCCATAGTGCCATTGACATTGAGTACGCGGTAATTGCTCGATAAATTGAGCGCACCAAATGCGGCATAAGCGTTTAGCGTGTTTTGATCAGTGAGGTTTTTGTAGTAATCAAAGTCGGCGTAAGCGCTCAGTAACTTTTGTGCGAGCGCAGCATTGGGCTTTTCTTGCTGTAAGATGCTCATGTCTGCGGGAGAAACCGGATAAGGTATACTTGCTTCGTCTAGTGTTTGATACGATGCGTAAGTTCCGGTGCTGTCGTCGTTGTTGAGGTAGCGCTTGGCTACGCTCATTTGATCGGCCAATACCAAAACACCAGTGATGGCAATAATGGCCATGCGGTTCATTTTGGTGCGCAAGAAAAGCACCACCACACCCAAGGCTAAAATCACCAAGAACAACGAGCGCTGCATGTCTGCTTTATAAATAGTGATGCGCGCATCGATGACAGCTTGGCGCATCCCTTGGTAGAATGCGGTCTGGCTGGCGTCTTTGGCTTGTTTGCCTGCATCTGCAAATTGCTTGAGCTCTTCATTGGTCATGAAACTGCCAGACAAACTTGGGCTGGCTACGAGCATGATAGCGATGAGTAACAAGCCACCCATGGCGCCATACCAATATTTCTTTTGGCCCAGCAAGCCTTCGTTGCGAACCAATTTGTCCAGGAACAACAAGCCCATGGTGGGCACCATAATTTGCCACAACACCAATAGCATTTTGGAATCGCGGAATTTATTGTACATCGGGAATTGATGGATAAAGAAATCATTGAGGGCATTCATTTGATTGGATGCCAAGTAGAGTACAAGGATGCTCAAGGCTAAGAAAGGCCAGCGCAAAACGTCTTTGACAAAGAGCAAGCCCAAAATGAAGAACACGAGCATCACTACCCCAAAATAGAAAGCGCCTCCGCTCATGCGCTGGCCTCCCCAATAGTGATTCATTTGACCAACTTGTTCTGCGTAGGTAGGGTCGGTGTCGGCGAGGGCGTCGGGGTCATTGGCAATGAGGTCTCCTTTGCCACCTTTTGCGTTTGGCGCGTAGAGTGAAAGCAGTTCGCGCTTGCCGTAGTTGTATTCTAAAATGTAGTCTTTATTGAGACCTTCTTTGGCTTGGGAGCCACCGTCTTTAGGCTTAATGGTGAGTTCAGAGGTGCCGCGCGTAGTCAGTTTACTGTATTCTTGGGTACTGAAAAGCAAGCCAGCATTGGCAACCACTGCCAAAATACTGGCCAGCGCAAGCCCTGCCAAACTCAGACTAAGTGGTTTCCAACTTTTAGACAAAACCATGCGAATGACCTCCGCAAGCGCTACTGCCCCTAAAATGAAGGCCAAATAGTAGGTCATTTGGAGGTGATTGGCTGTGATATTCAAGCCCAAGAAAAGTGCAAAAACGGCTGAACCCAATAACCAACGACCTCTGAAGGCGAGCAATAAGCCACCCAAAGCAGGCGCCATGTAGGCTATTGAATTCACTTTAGACATGTGGCCCGCGCCCAAATACAAGATATTGATGGTCGAGAATCCATATCCGATGGCGCCCAACATGGCTAACCAAGGATTGATGCGCAAGCAAAGGCCCAAGATATAAAAACCGAGCATCGAGATGAATAGAATTCCGACTGGACGCGGCAAACCAAACTTGATGAGTTGGTCTACTTTGGTAAGCCAATTGGCGTTTTGCTCTACAGAAATTTGGTAAGCTGGCATGCCCGAGAACATGGCGTTGGTCCAGTAAGGCTGCTCGTTGTTGTGGGTGAGGCGGTAATCAAATATTTCCTTAGACATCCCTTGGAATTGGCGGATGTCGTTTTGCTTGAGTGCATAGCCATCAAAGAGTGGAGAAAAGTAAATGGAAGGCAAGGCCACAAAAAGCACCAAGGCAACGAGGTGGGGCAAAAAAGTTTTGAAAGACAGTTTCATGCTGAAAATTTGGGTTGAATTTACAAAATTAATGGCTTGGATTGGCATAGCGGCGCACGTCTGCAGCGCTAATGCACTGATCTGACAAGATGATCAAGCGCTCGATGATATTGCGCAACTCCCGGATATTACCCGTCCAGTTGAGCGCGCAAAGTGCTTCTACGGCTTCGGCTTCTATGGTTTTTTTGGCAATGCCGTGTTCGTTGCAAACCATCTTGATGAAGTGCTCCACCAACATTGGAATATCGGACCTGCGCTCATTGAGTGCTGGCACATGGATCAAAATGACCGCCAAACGGTGATATAAATCTTCGCGAAAACGCCCGGCTTTGATTTCTTCGCGGAGGTCTTTATTGGTGGCCGCAAGCACGCGGCAGTCTACCTTGAGGTCTTTTTCACCACCTACGCGCTGAATGACATTTTCTTGCAAGGCGCGCAGCACCTTCGCTTGGGCTGTTAGCGACATATCGCCGATTTCGTCCAAGAAAAGCGTTCCACCCGAGGCCAATTCAAATTTGCCTTTGCGGTCTTTGACGGCCGAGGTAAAGGCACCTTTTTCGTGACCAAAAAGCTCGCTTTCGATGAGTTCGGCTGGGATGGCCGCGCAATTGACTTCAATAAAAGGCATCTTGCTGCGGTTAGAGAGCTCGTGTAAAGAGCGCGCCACGAGTTCTTTGCCGGTTCCGTTGCCGCCGGTAATGAGCACGCGCGCGTCTGAAGGCGCTACTTTCTCAATCATGGATTTGATGGCTTCGATTTCGGGGCTTTCGCCGATAATGGCCGATCCTTTGATTTTCTTAACGACTTGCTTGAGTTGCTTGGTTTCTTGAACCAGTGAGTTTCGGTCTTTGACCTGGCGCAAAAGCACCAAAATGCGGTTGAGGTCTAGTGGTTTTTCGATGAAATCAAAGGCGCCTTTTTTAATGGCGCCAACGGCTGTTTCTACCGTGCCGTGACCGGAGATCATGATAACAGGTGTTTCGATGCCCAGTGCCAAAATTTGATCGAGCAACTCAAGACCATCCATTTGTGGCATCTTGATATCCGAAAAAATCAGCTCGTAGGTATGTGACTTCAGTTTTTCAAGCGCTTGGGCGCCGTTTTCGGCTTCCTCTACAACGCAGCCCTCGAATTCGAGGATTTCTTTGAGCGCTCGGCGAATGGCGCGTTCATCATCTATGAGTAAAACTTGCATATCGTTATTTAACAGTGCGTTCTAACATCGGAACGAATTTAAAAGTACCAAATTCTTCGGAGCTGTAGGCCGTTTCAGTCTTTTTGTGGATACAGAGCATTTTTTGCTCGGCACCCTCCCCGACTGGAATCACCATGAGGCCGCCCACCTTGAGTTGTTCGAGCAAGACCGCTGGTATTTCAGGGGCTCCGCAAGTAACCAAGATGCGGTCGTAGGGTGCATACACGCGGTTGCCTTTGTAGCCATCGCCAAAAGATAAATTGGCATTGAGCTTGAAGAAGTCTAGCATTTGCTTGGCTTTGGCGTGCAAGGGTTGGTGGCGTTCTATGGAGTAAACTCTAGCCCCCATTTGACAGAGTATGCAGGTCTGAAAACCGGATCCGGTGCCTATTTCCAATACTTTCATGCCTTTTTCGAGCTGCAGTAATTCGGTCTGAAAAGCAACCGTATAGGGATGCGAGATGGTTTGGCCAGAGCCAATTTGAAAAGCCATGTTGGTGTAAGCTTGCTCGTCAAAGGCGAGGTCTAAGAAAAAATGGCGAGGTGTGGCATCGAAGGCGGCTAAAATGCGCTGATCTTGAATGCCCATTTGGGCCAATTCTTCGATGAGCTGACGGCGGCGGCCTTTGTGCTTGAAAGTATCTTTGAGGTGCTGCATGTGCTAAATTAAGCGATCACAACCCCTACTGGGCAGTGGTCTGAGCCAAAAACATCATTGAGAATAAACGCTTCTTGAAGGCTAGGTATAAACGCCTCGCTGATCAAGAAGTAATCGATGCGCCAGCCGACGTTTTTCTCGCGGGCACCCGCTCTGTAACTCCACCAAGAATACTTGACTTGCTCGGGATGTAGTGCTCTAAAACTGTCCAAAAGGCCAGCGCTTACAAAGGCGTTCATGCCGTCGATTTCGGCTTGCATGTAGCCCGCAGCTTTGTTGTAATTTTCTTTGGGGCGTGCCAAGTCAATAGACTGATGCGCTACATTGAAATCACCGCAAACCAAAACCGGCTTGCTTTTTTCGAGGTTTTTGAGGTAGTTCAAAAATGCAGCATCCCAGGTTTGGCGGTAGCCCAAGCGCAGGAGTTCACTACCCGAGTTGGGCACATAAACCGTAACGAGGTAAAAATTCGTGAACTCAGCACAAATGACGCGGCCTTCTGCATCGTGGTCTGGCATGCCGATATCGTAAGTTACCGACAAGGGCGCTACTTTCGTTAAGATAGCAGTGCCAGAATAGCCTTTTCTATCTGCAGAATTGGCGTATACTTGGTAGTCAGTGAGCGGCGCAACGGCTGCTGCAACTTGTTCTGGGGTCGCTTTTGTTTCTTGCAAACAGATGACGTCTGGCGCCTGGGCCTGCATGTCGGCTATAAAGTTTTTGCCAACCACCGCGCGTATGCCGTTGACGTTAAAGGACAGGATTTTCATGGTCTGAGTTTAGCCCCAAAAATACTAAAATTTCAGGCGCAAAAAGCTGTAGCAAACAGGGATATTCGTCTGTTTACCCTTAAAATATCGAAATTCTTGAGCGACCTGCAAATTTGCCGTGATGCCATACTGCCAACCTACTGATAAAGAACCAAAAGCACCAGCATCATAAGCAAAAACAACCTGCTTTGGGTCGTAGAAAAGCTCAGTTCTCCCGACCAAATTCAGCTTCGGATGAAGGGCATATGCCGCTTGCAAATTGGCCTGCCCCCACCACAGCAAGTTATTTTCTCCATTGCGTTTTTGCGCACCTAAATACACACAAGACTGCAGGGTCCAGCGCTCTAACTGGTAAGCCATATTGAGTTCTTGAAAGAAACGCCAACGGTTGAGCCCCAATTGGGGCGTGAGTTTGCCAATTGGCGCCACATCGCCATAAAAATGACTCCAATTCCACTTCCATTTCTTGAATTCCCATTGAAACAACAGACCTAAACTGGGCCTTTGACCCGAAAAGGAAAGTCTTTGCCAACCATTGGTGATGAAAAATTGCGACTTCAATTTTGGTGTCCACTGCTGAGACCAACGCAGGCCCGAAACATAATACGGCACGTATTCGGCAGACAAACTTCGGGTGGCAGACAACTGATCAACCCCGCGCGGCGTTTCTTGGGTATATGGCGAACTAAAGGTACCGTAGGCAAGCTCAGTTTTGCCCTTTTTGTACTGTAAATAACTTTCATAAATAAACCGACGATACGGCGCTTCAGCTGCATAATTGTTTTGCATGTAGGAACCGATCGCTGGTGAAAACTGAAATTTAAAATGGTTTTGCGTATAGCCCAATTCTACTTCAAGTAAATTGATGTTATAAGCGCCTATTTTGGCATGAGACACCATAAACGGCAAACTTGAAATGCCTTTTTTGGAAAGCGCCGTATAGGTGTCGTAGGTGCCAGAAAGAGAAAATTGCGCGTGCGAAGCAAAAATGAAGCAGGAAAAAAGGAATAGGAAGTAGCAATTTTTCATTTGAATGGGTTATTTAGGGAGCACCTTGCCAGTGCTGTATTCCGTTTTCAGCAGCGCAGATGGGGTTTTGGAATAATACAAGTTGCCCGCCCCATAAAGCTGCGCTTTGAGTAAAATCTGATCGGCGCGCAGCCAACTAGATAGCGGAGACTCGCTGCGAAAAGAAATAGAATCTTGTACTTGTAAAGCGGGTGCTTCAAGCGCTGCTGAGCCGTCGAGGTCTACAAATAGCGCACCAACCGTACCGCTGAGCCGTAGGTTTTGCCAACCGTAATTGTTGCGCACCGTTGCTTTTTGGGCTTTGAGCGCTAAAACAACCTTTCCTACTCCTTCTTTGAGAAAAATGAGCACGTCGTTTTGGGTCCATTTGGTGTAGGTACTCACCGCTTCGCTGTTGTCTAGGTGCAATTCTTTCAAAGTTTTGAAATGCACGACGACTATTACATCTCCATTGCGATACCTCAAAAAGCCACAACGGTTGTGGTTATGTAATTGCAGGGTGTCGTTTTCAATTGTTGCGCTCAAAAAAGACTTTAAATTTTGGCCAGCTTGCCACTCAACATAATTGAGGGAGTCTTGCACAAGCACAACTTCCATGTGCGGATGCACGTGCAAAAAGCTAAACGAATCCAGCGGCAATTGTGTGATTTCAATCGGGCCAGTGCCTTTCCAACAGCTGCGCTCCGGTGCTTTCTGACAAGCCCAGCAAACCAACAATACCGATATGTAGCTCAGGTAACGCATCTTAGAAGTGATAGGCCAAACCAAATTCCATGTAGTCGGCTTTGGCGTAATGTGTTTTGAGCGTCATTAAAGCTTCTAGCTCTTTGGTGAGTGCATAGCGGCTGCCCAAGCGAATATATACAGATTCATCTGGTTGCAGCACATCGCGCAAGTAAACCCCCGCGCCATAGATAAAATGCAGGCGGTCAAAAGACTGCACATAACCTAAGAAAAGTCCGAGTTGCAAAGGATCGAGCGCTGCAGCCTGCGGGTAACTCGGATGCGACAGCAAACCCACTTTATAAATCACGTCTAAAGAAGCCTCTAAGCCTCCTTTCTGACCAAAATATTTGCGTGCAAAAAGATTGCCTGCATAAACGGGATAGCGCCCTATACCCAAAGGCCGCATTTCTTTGGCACTGACAATAGCTGTTGCGCCAAAAGTGAGGTCTGGCCGCTCGAGTTCAGTTTGCTTTTGTTCAACAGCGCGTTCTTCAAAAAAGCGCTGCACTCCCAATGACAGAAAAGGCACATTGATGCCGAGGTTGGGCATTTGGTAACTCGCATTGGAAAAATGCGTCATATCAATTCCAAAGGTAAGCGCGGTGTTGTCAAAGCGCCAACTTTGTTTGAGGGCAAAGCACATGAGGGCATTGACCCGCGAACCAATGGCAATATTTTCAGGATTGAGCACTGGATCGAAGGGCTTGTTGGTATAACCTAAGCCCGTAGCGAACTTGAAATCTATGCGGTAATGCTTTTGTTTGACAATCGGCAACTCAACAAAGCCGTAGAGACCTAAAAAACGCCCAAGAATCTCGTTGTTGCCAACCGATCCAAAAAACAGCGTGCCGCCCACTAAAGGCTGGCGATAAGCCTGATGCCATTGCTTGGCTTGCGCAGTGCGGTAAATGTAGGAGAATTCGCCAGCGACAGCCGGTGCTTGAGGCAAATGAGCCATGAGGCCCCGGTGGGCAAGTAAGAAACCTATTTTTTGGCGGTATTCAAAGCCGGGCTGTGCGGCAATTTTCAAACACAAACCAAGGGAGCATAACAAAAAGTAAATCGGGCGCATGTTCAAAATTAATGAAAAGCTCGTTTCAACTGCTAACTTTGTACTATGGATCCACGTTTACTTGCCTTTTCCCGCTTGCTCAATATCATGGACGAACTCCGCGAGCAGTGCCCCTGGGATCAAAAACAAACCTTTGAAACCCTGCGTCAGCTCACCATTGAAGAAACCTATGAAATGGCAGACGCCATCACCGACAAAGACTACCCCAGTTTAGAGGGCGAGCTCGGCGATTTATTCCTGCACCTGGTTTTTTACAGCAAAATTGGCAGCGAACAAGGTTTGTTTGACGTGGAAAGCGTCTTGAACAAAATCTGCGACAAATTGATTTACCGACACCCACATATTTATGGAGATGTCGAGGCCGATGACGAAGAAACGGTCAAAGCGAATTGGGAAAAACTCAAGCTCAAAGAAGGCAAAAAATCCGTTTTGGAGGGCGTGCCTACTTCACTACCCGCATTGGTCAAGGCCACGCGCATTCAAGAAAAAGTGAAGGGTATTGGTTTTGAGTTTGAAAAAGCCGAAGACGTCTGGGCCAAAGTGCAAGAAGAACTCTCCGAACTCAAGGTAGAAATAGACCACAACAGCGATCAGGTCGAAGCTGAATTTGGCGACGTACTCTTTTCGTTGGTCAATTACGCGCGCTTTTTAAAGATTTCACCCGAAAACGCCCTGGCCAAAACCAATCAAAAGTTCATCAAACGCTTCCAGCAAATGGAGCAACTACTAGAAAAAGACGGCTTGCTTGCCCAAGACCAATCCTTGGAAAAACTAGATCAGTATTGGGAACAAGCCAAACGTTCCGAAAAATAATCCGCTCAATACACCCAAAAAAATACCCGCCATGGACGCATTCTACCAATACAGCATCAAAACGCTCATTTTATTGGCTATTACTTTATTGATCCGCTTTTTTGCAGGCAAGGCAGTGACGCGCTTCTTGGCTAAATTTGAAGGCGACATTAAGCGCAGACGCGTATCGATCCGCATTATCAATCTATTTCTATCGATTTTCTTTATTCTGATTTTTGCGGCGATTTGGAACATCGAAACCAGCGACTTACTCGTGTTCTTTACCTCCACTATTACCGTCATTGGCATTGCATTTTTTGCCAATTGGTCTATTTTATCGAATATTACAGCGAGTTTGATCCTCTACTTCAACCACCCGCTCAAAATTGGCGAAACCGTTCGCATTTACGACAAGGAGTTTGACACCGAAGGTGAACTCATCGATTTGAGCTTCTTTTTCATGTACATCAAGTCACCTGAAGGCGACCTCATCACGATCCCGACCTCAGCCGTGCTCAACAAAACGGTCATTATTAAGTCTCAACAAATCCTCTAAATACGCCGACTAGCGCGGATAGCACAAAAAGTACTTCTCAACTGGCGTTGAAAGTGCCGAAATATTCAGGTTGTCAGAGGCTTTGGATAAGTCCAAAATACTGCCATTTTTCAGGAGCAAATTGATGTTTTGCTTTTGTTCGTTGTAGGCTTTATTGGTCAGGCGATCCGAATAAATAAAATACGGGAGGTCTTGCTCAGGCAATTGGTGCTCTTCTCTAATGCGCTGCTCAACTGCTGCGATGCGCTCTGCTGTAAAAGGCGTCTTGGAAATTTCGATTTTGAACAATTGGCGATTGACCAACCCAGAGCAAAGTGTTGCCAAAATATAATCGGGAGCAAACTGCCAGACTTTGATGGCGCCCCAGATATCGTAGTCGTCGAGTCTCGCAAAATGCGTCAAAACCATTGGGTCTTGCTCGAAGTGCTCACTTTTGATGTCCTGAGACAAGAAGAAATGCAAAGAAGGGCTTGCAAACAAAGGCGTGCCGGCCTTGACCAATTCTTTGGCGCGGCGCAGGGCATGAATGAGCATGAACTCAGCGGCCACAACTGTTTTGTGCAAATACACTTGCCAATACATGAGGCGGCGGGCCACAATAAATTTTTCTACGGAGTAAATTCCCTTTTCTTCGAGCACCAAATTCCCTTCGTGGACATTCAGCATCTCGATGAGGCGCTCGCTGCCAATGACACCCTCTGAGACACCGGAGTAAAAGCTGTCGCGGTTGAGGTAGTCGAGGCGATCCATGTCTAGCTGACTAGAGACCAACTGGTGCAAGAAGGGTCGGTGGTATTCGTTTTTAAAAATCTCGAGTGCCAAAGCGAGGTCTTGCCCGTACTCAACGGTGAGCTCTGCGATGAAATATGCTGAGATTTGTTCGTGGCTTACACCGCAAACGATGTCGTACTCTAGCGCATGGCTAAACGGGCCGTGGCCGATATCATGAAGTAAAATAGCCAAGCAAACCGCGCGTTCTTCTTCCTCGCTGACCGAATGGCCTTTGCGGCGAATGCTTGTAACGGCTTGGGTCATGAGGTGCATGGCGCCCAATACATGATGAAAACGGGTGTGCATGGCGCCCGGATACACCAAATGACTCAGCCCCAATTGCTGGATGCGACGCAAGCGCTGCAGGTAGGGATGTTCGAGGATATCGAAAATAATTTCATGTGGCAAAGAAATAAAACCGTAGACTGGGTCGTTTATGATTTTCTTCTTGTTGTTGGGGGCTGTGTTCGCTGGCAAGTTGCTAACTTTAAAAATTCAATCAAAGCTATTAAAAATAAGACATATGCAAGGTAAAATTCTTTGGGCCGACGACGAAATCGAATTACTCAAACCCCACGTTCTCTTTTTGGAATCAAAAGGTTATGAAGTAGAAACCGCAACAAATGGCCAAGATGCCATTGAAAAAGCCCTCGGACAGCATTTTGACATCATCTTTCTCGACGAAAACATGCCCGGCCTCAGCGGTTTGGAAACCCTTGCCCAGATCAAAGAGCAAAACGCGCTTGTGCCGGTTGTGATGATCACCAAAAGCGAAGAGGAACACATCATGGAAGAGGCCATCGGTTCCAAAATTGCCGACTACCTCATCAAGCCAGTCAATCCGAACCAAATTTTGCTGAGCATCAAAAAAAACCTCGACCACAGCAAGCTCATCAGTCAGAAAACCAACGCGAGCTATCAGCAAGAATTCCGCCAACTCGGGATGCAACTCTCAGGGCGCTTAGACGCCGATGAATGGAAAGAACTCTACGCCAAACTCGTTTTCTGGGAACTCCAACTAGACAACATCGAAGACACCGGCATGCGCGAAATCTTCGAGATGCAAAAAAAGGAAGCCAACAAACTCTTCTGCGACTTCATCGAAGACAACTACCTCGACTGGACCAGCGGAGACCCCGATGCCCCCACCATGATCCACACGCTCATCAAAGACCGCATTGCACCGCTTATCGGCAAAGAAAAACTCGCCGTTTTGGTCATCGACAACTTGCGCTTTGACCAATGGAAAACCATCGAAGGCATTGTGGGGCGTTATTTTCAAAAAGAAAAAGAAGACATCGTCTTTTCTATCCTCCCCACGGCCACTCACTATGCCCGAAACGCTTTCTTTGCGGGGCTCTTGCCTGCTGAAATCGAAAGGCGCTTCCCGACACTTTGGAAGAACGAAGACGACGAAGGCGGTAAAAACATGCACGAGAAAGACTTTTTGGAGGCGCAGCTCAAGCGCTTGGGCAAGAACGTTAAATGGTCTTACAACAAAATCACCAACGTAGAGGCCGGCAAAAAACTCGGCGATCAATTCCATCAATGGAAAGACAACGACGTCAATTTCATCGTTTACAATTTTGTAGATATGCTCTCGCATGCCCGCACTGAAATGGAAGTGATCCGCGAACTCGCCGACAACGAAGCGGCATACCGCTCCATTACCACTAGCTGGCTAGAGCACTCTCCGCTACTAGACATCCTTAAAAAAATTTCCGACGCCGGGCACAGACTCATCATTACCACCGACCACGGCACCATCAAAGTAACCAAACCAGTGCGCATTGTGGGCGAGCGCAATACCAACTCCAACCTGCGTTACAAAGCCGGCAGAGGCCTTAGTTACGACGCCAAAGAAGTATTCGTGGTGAAAAATCCGCAAGAAGCGCAACTGCCAAAACTCAAGATGTCTGCAGAGTTTGTGTTTGCGCGCGAGCAAGATTTCTTTGTGTACCCCAACAACTACAACCACTTCGTGAACTACTACGGACAGACCTTTCAGCACGGCGGTATTTCGCTCGAAGAAATCATGATTCCGTTCGTAGAGCTCAAGGCCAAATAATACGGCGCCGCTAAAGAAAAAGAAATCTTTTATTTTGCTTCTTTAGAACCATTCAAAATAGCGAAAATCCGTACTTTTGTACCAAACTCAAAAGTATGGCTCCTGTTCCGTTTTCCGTTTCCGCCATCCGCGAACTTTTTCCGGCCCTGCGCCAAAAAGTATACGGCAAACAACTCATTTATTTTGACAACGGCGCCACCTCGCAAAAACCGCAAGTGGTCCTCGACACCCTCCAACAATATTACGCGCTCGAAAACGCGAATATTCACCGCGGCGTACATTACCTGAGCCAACAAGCTACTTCGGCCTACGAAGCGGCTAGGCGCAATATCCAACACTACATCGGCGCCAAGGCCCCAGAAGAAATCATTTTTACCAAAGGTACCACCGACAGCATCAACCTCGTGGCTTTTTCATTCGGCGAGCGCCTCAAACCCGGCGACGAAATCCTGATTTCAGCCATGGAGCACCACTCCAATATTGTGCCTTGGCAACTTTTGTGCGAGCGCAAAGGCTGCACCTTGCGCGTTATTCCGATCTCCAAAAAAGGTGAGCTCGACCTACATGCCTTTGAGCAACTGCTCACTGAGCGCACAAAGCTATTGGCCATCACGCACATTTCCAATACGCTCGGTACCATCAACCCCGTCAAAGAACTCATCGCCAAAGCACACCAAGTTGGCGCCAAAGTATTACTAGACGGCGCACAAAGCATCCAGCACCTTACCATAGACGTCCAAGACCTCAACTGCGACTTCTACACCTTCTCAGGCCACAAAGTTTTTGGCCCAACTGGTATTGGCGTGCTTTACGGCAAAGAAGCACTCCTCGACAGCATGCCGCCCTACCAAGGTGGTGGCGACATGATCGCAAAAGTTACTTTTGAACGCTCTACCTACAACACCCTCCCGCTCAAATTTGAAGCCGGAACGCCACACATCGCAGGCGCCATTGGCCTGGGCAGCGCCATCTCGTTTTTGCAAAGCCTCGATATGCAGGCCGCCGCAGCCCACGAACTCGAGCTCACCAAATATGCGCAAGGCATCCTCGACACCTTTGAGGGCCTGCACATCATCGGCGAAGCCAAGCACAAAACAAGCGTGGTTTCATTTACCATAGACGGCATGCACCCCTTTGACATCGGCACGCTCCTAGACAAACAAGGAATTGCCGTGCGCACGGGGCATCACTGCACGCAGCCCCTCATGGATTTCTACCAAATTCCAGGTACGGTGCGCGCGTCTTTTGCCTTTTACAACACCAAAGAAGAAATTGATATTTTCGTTGCTGCGCTCGAGCGGAGCATCCAAATTTTAGGCGCATGAGCATCCAAGAAAAACAACAAGAAATCATCGACGAATTTGCCATCTACGACGACTGGATGGACAAATACGAATACATCATCGAACTCGGCAAGAGCGTCCCGACACTTGCACCCGAGCTCAAAACCAAAGAGCGCCTCATCGAAGGTTGTCAGTCCAACGTTTGGTTGGCAACCGAAATCAAAGATGGCAAAATGCAATTCAGCGCAGACTCCGACGCCATCATCACCAAAGGCATCATCGGATTGCTGATCCAAGTATACAACAACGAGAGCCCAGCTGCCATTTTGCAAACTGAACTTTTCTTCATCAACGAAATCGGTCTCGCCGAACACCTCTCACCCACCCGAGCCAATGGCCTCTTAAGTATGGTCCAACGCATGAAAACCGAAGCACTTCAAAGTCTAGCCCAATGAACGAATTAGAAGACCGCATCGTCGAGATGCTCAAAACGATTTACGACCCCGAAATCCCTGTAGATATTTTTGAACTCGGCCTAATTTATGAAGTGAAAGTCGAAACAGACAACCACGTCTTTATCGACATGACCCTCACCTCGCCCAATTGCCCTGTTGCCGAATCACTGCCCAAAGAAGTAGAAGATAAAGTGGCCAGCGTTGATGGCGTTTCGAGCGCCAAGGTAAATATCGTTTTTGACCCACCCTGGGACAAAGACATGATGAGCGAAGAATCGAAGCTAGAATTAGGTTTTCTGTAAGCCAACTTTCTGTAAGCCAACCCTCGCTTGACCTTCTTAATATTTCGTCAGGCTAAACCTCTTGAGGCGGTATTGCAAGAAATCGTAGTACTCAAAAGTCAGTTGCTTTTTGGTGAGCATAATGATTTTTGCCTGAAGGGTATCTGTCGGGCGCGCAATCTGTAGGTACTGACCATCAGTGCTCAGCGAGACCGCGGTGTTTTCGAAAAGCACGGAGTCACTAACTTGGTATTGACCGAAATACGAGTAGCTGTAGTCTGCTCTTCCAGAAAGCGTGTTGCTCAGAAAGCTAAGATCGCCAACGGCAGTGCTGTCGTAAAACAGAAAGCCTTCGCCGTCTTCAATGCGCACCACATTGAGTTTCCAGTGTCCTTCAAGTATTTTTTGTTTGTGCTCGATTTTCGAACAGGCAAAAACGAGCACCAATAAGAAAAGATAAACGAGCTTTCTCATGACAACGCAATGGCTAACATACATTTGACACCCCATTCGAGTGCATTTTCATCGATATCGAACTGCGGATGATGCACCGCCGGGTTGCTTGCTTTATCGGCAATACCAGTACCCAATCTGAAAAAACAAACCGGTCTGTGGTGGCTGTAAAAAGCAAAATCTTCGGCAGTCATGCGCAAGCCTAATGTTTCAATTTGCGCGGCGCCTAAGGTATCTGTTAATATTCGCTGCACTTTTTGGGTGAGTGTGGGGTCGTTCATTAGAAAGGGATAGCCCTCTCCGATAGTTATATTGATTTTTGCGCCAAATTGAGCGGCTACTTCACTTGCTTTTGCTTGGAGCGCGCTTTTGACCGCTGCACGCCAGGTTTCGTCCATGGTGCGAAAAGTGCCTTTGATGGAGGCCGTGGCACTCACTACATTGGTACTGCCCAAGGCCTCAAAGCGGCCAAATGTAAGTACTTGCGGCACTGTACTTGGGCAATTTTCATCGACAAATTGCTTACACGCTTGCATCCAGGCTATCCCAACGTCTATTGGGTTGATAAAACGATCAGGCAGAGCACCGTGGCCGCCAACGCCTTCAATTTCGACATGAATTTCGTCGCTAGAAGCCATGTATAATCCTTCTTTCAAACCCACCATTCCAACCGGAAGCTCAGGATACACATGCAAGGCTACGAGTTCTTCTACCCTCGGGTTTTCGAGCACACCCGCTTCGATCAGCAGACTTGCTCCACCCGGGTTTTGCTCTTCTCCGGGCTGAAAAATCAGTTTAACGGGGCGTTTGAGGCTTTCTTTGTTCGCTTGTAAAAGCACCGCTGTGGCCAGTAAAATACTGGTGTGCACGTCGTGGCCGCAGGCGTGCATCCAGCCCGGAACCTGACTTTTATAGGGCACCTCATTTTGCTCTTGTATTGGCAAGGCATCGAGGTCGGCACGCAGGGCCAAGCAGGGTGTTTGTGGATCATGCGCAGAAGCGGCAATGTGCGCAACTACGCCTGTGCCCGCAACACCCTTTTGGTGCGAAATACCATAAGTACTCAGAACAGTACTCACAAACGCCATGGTTTCAAACTCCTTGAACGAGGGCTCGGGATGCATGTGCAGATGGCGACGCCAAGCCACGATTTGTGGCACAAGCGCTTGAAGTTCGGTTTGAAGTTGCTCAGGGTTCATCTTTCTGAATGCCGGTATAACCCGCTAAAATCAATTGAAAAGAAACATAGGCCATCAAAAGGCCAAAAATGAGCTTCACCCAGGCTTCTGGTAAGCGAAGGGTGAGTTTAGATCCTAAAAAAGCGCCAATGATAAAGGTACTGGCAATGACCAAACCAAAGCGCCAGTTGACATTGCCGCTACGCCAGTAATTCATGACAGCTAGTAACAGAACGGGTAAGGAGAGTACAAACAAGGAAGTGCCTTGCGCCTGATGCTGCGAAAGACCGAGCATAAACACGAGCGCCGGCACAATGACTACACCCCCGCCAATGCCGACCATACCGCTGAGTATACCTGCAGCCAGACCGATGAGCGTGAGCAATAAAATAGTTTGTATCGACATCTTGAACAAATGTAAGAAGTTTTCGAGTTAATCGACAAGTTGGTTGCAACCTCTGATATCGGAGGCTTCTAAACGGCCCTCGAGCAGAAAACCCTGAGGAGTTAAACGGCCTAAATCATCGGTTTGGATAAACGCACAACTGTTTTGGTTGGCGAGGTCGATTACATTGAGGCCACCCTTTTGACCAAAAGCGACTTCTTGAAAGGGATCATAGGCGTCGCGGATCCGAATTTGCAGCCAGGGCGGGCACACAAAAGTTTGGTCTTTGAGGCAATACGCTTGCGAAAGCAGTTCGGTCATGCCGTATTCAGATAAAATCTCGGACACCCCAAAACCCGCTTGGAGTTGGTGGTGGAGTTCTAACTTGGAGAGTTCTTGGCGACGACCTTTCATACCTCCAGTTTCCAAGATAAACGCCTCTGGTAGTTCAATTCCTGCCTCAGCTAAATCGAGCAAGGCATACGAAACGCCAAAAACAAACGGTTTTTTACCCTTGCTGAGCGTTTTTTTGTATACCTCATCGACAGCTAAAGGACTACTCAAGTAATAGCCCGAAAGGGTTGAGCCACTCTTTTGAATGAGTTGGTCTACCATATAGATGAGACTGGAGTCACCGTTTTCAAGGTAAGAAGGCAGCAAGGCAATAAAAATGTAATCAGAAACAGGGCCAAATACGCGTTCAAAACCTAAAGTCAAGGATGCGTTGTACCAACTGAGGTCGGTGAGGTGGTGCTTACTTCTGATTTGCTGAGTGGTGCCGCTCGATTGAAAGGTCTTGACAACCTCTGTATTGGCAATTGAAACCTGCTGACTCTTGAAAAAATCTATGGGTAAAAAGGGAATTTCCGCTAAGCTTTTGGGCTGCGCTTTGCCGATCAGGTCTGCATACTGGCGATAAACAGGAACATGTGCGTATTGGCGCTCAAAAGTAGCCAAGGCCAGGGCCTCAAAGTTGGCTGAATTGATGTGCTGTAGAAATTGCTGCGCGTCCACGGCACAAAGTTAAGCCATAGCAGGCAGCAATCGCGAATAAATCGGTAATTTTGAACAAAGAAAATTTCAAGTTGTTGGACCTTATATCATGAAAAAAACAGGCGTTCTCCTCATTCAACTCGGCACCCCAGACTCCCCTAGCGTGTCTGACGTGCGCAGCTATTTATCCGAATTTCTCAATGACCCGCGCGTCATCGACATTCCTTACTTGGTCCGTAAAATACTTGTCAATGGCATTATCGTTCCTTTTAGAGCGCCAAAATCGGCCAAAATCTACAAAGAACTCTGGCATCTTGGCGAAGGTGAATCTCCTTTGCTCACCCACAGTTTAAAACTACAATCTTTGCTACAAGATGAGTTCAAGGGTCAAGATGTCACTTTTGAGCTGGCCATGCGCTACAAAAATCCTTCGCTAGATGTGGTTTTGGACCGCATGCACAAAGCCAACTACGACCGCATCATCATTCTGCCGCTGTTTCCGCAATACGCTTCTGCCTCTTCTGGCTCGGCAATTGAAAAAGCGATGGACCTCATTCGCAAATGGTGGGTGATTCCAGAAATCAAAATCATCAGCCAATTTTACGAAAACGATGGCTATATCAACTCCATTGTTGAAAACGCCAAAAAATTCGACCTTTCGGACTACGACCACATCCTCTTTTCGTATCACGGCCTACCCGAGCGTCAGGTCGATAAAGTCTACGATGGCTCCGACCTCTGCCAAGACCAAACCTGCGAAACCGCCATCAACGATCAAAACAAATTTTGCTATAAAGCCACGTGTTATGCCACCACCCGCCTCATCGCAGCGCGCCTTGGTTTAACTGAAGCCCAATACACCGTTTGTTTTCAGTCCAGACTCGACAAAAAATGGCTCACCCCTTTCTCCGATAAAGTCGTGGAAGAATGGGCAGAAAAAGGCGCAAAAAAACTTTTGGTTTTCAGTCCAGCCTTTGTTGCCGACTGCCTAGAAACCCTCATCGAAATCGGCGACGAATACCAAGAAATCTTCGAAGAAAAAGGCGGAGAAAAAGTCCAATTAGTCCCGAGTTCAAATACCCACCCCCTATTTGTCAAAGGCCTTCAGCAACTTATCGAAAAAGAGCTGAGCTAAACCTTGAAATCGAATAGAAATCGACGTACATTTGCAAACTTATTTGTAGAAATTAGATATGAATCAAACAGAAAAAAACACTTATAAAGTGAAAGACATCAGTCTTGCGGACTGGGGTCGTAAAGAAATCAAATTGGCTGAAGCCGAAATGCCCGGTCTAATGGCTTTGCGTGCAGAATACGGCAGCAGTAAGCCTTTGGCTGGCGCACGTGTTGCAGGTTGCTTGCACATGACCATCCAAACAGCCGTTTTGATCGAGACACTCGTCGAACTCGGTGCTGAAGTCACATGGTCTTCTTGTAATATCTTCTCCACCCAAGACCACGCCGCAGCCGCTATTGCAGCCGCAGGTATTCCGGTTTTTGCTTGGAAAGGCATGAACGAAGAAGAATTCGATTGGTGTATCGAGCAAACCTTATTTGCATTTGAAGGCGGCAAAGCCCTCAACATGATCCTCGACGACGGTGGCGACCTTACCAACATGGTCTTTGACCGCTTCCCAGAGCTCACCAAAGACATCAAAGGTCTTTCTGAAGAAACCACAACAGGTGTTCACCGCCTCTATGAGCGCAAGAAAAACGGAACGCTCGTGATGCCAGCCATCAACGTCAACGACTCCGTGACCAAATCTAAATTTGACAACAAATACGGTTGTAAAGAATCTCTTGTAGACGCCATTCGCCGCGCCACTGACGTCATGATGGCGGGTAAAGTAGCCGTTGTTTGTGGCTACGGAGATGTAGGAAAAGGTTCTGCAGCTTCTTTACAAGGTGCTGGTGCACGTGTCATTGTTACAGAAATCGACCCAATTTGTGCGCTTCAAGCAGCAATGGACGGTTTTGAAGTGAAACCACTCGACAAAGTCATCCACCTTGCCGATATCATCGTGACCGCTACTGGCAACAAGAGCATTGTTGTGGGTCGTCATTTTGAAGCCATGAAAGACAAATCTATCGTTTGTAACATCGGTCACTTCGACAACGAAATCGATATGGCATGGCTCAACACCAATCACGGTGCTTCCAAAATGGAAATCAAGCCACAAGTTGACCTCTACAATGTCAATGGCAACGACATCATCGTTCTTGCAGAAGGTCGTTTGGTCAACCTCGGTTGCGCAACAGGTCACCCTTCATTTGTGATGTCCAACTCTTTCACCAACCAAACGCTCGCACAACTCGAGCTCTGGAACAACAGCGCCAACTACGCAAACGACGTCTACACGCTTCCTAAGCACCTCGACGAGAAAGTAGCACGCTTGCACTTATCCAAAATTGGTGTTGAACTCGAAACCCTCTCTACCGAACAAGCCGACTACATCGGCGTGGCGGTTCAAGGTCCGTTCAAATCAGAACATTACCGTTACTAAGAAGTATCCACTTCAAGCAAAAAAGCCGTAGATGATTTCTACGGCTTTTTTGTTATATGCAATTTTATAAATGAGTGGTTCTAAATCCGATATGTTATTGCAAACTGAAACAACGGACCACCTATACCTAATTCGGCACCTACAGCAAAGTTATAGTCCACGAAATACCTGAAGCCGTAGCAAGCCCTAAAAGAAACAGGAATAACGAAATTGGCGTCGTTCGGATTCTGGTCTATAAGCGTGTCATTTTGCCAAACGGCTCTTTTGCGGAAATTGCCCCCAAATGCCAAGCCAATGTATTGATCGAGGCTCGGGTCGCGAGCACCCAAGTGCATGTCTACTCTAAATTGCGGGCGAAAACGCTGTTTTTGGATGCGATAGGATGTGCTTTGTACATCCCAGTTGCCGTTGAAGAAAATGCTGTCGTTTCTGGTGTAAGTCGCCTTTGCCATGCCGTACATGAGGTCCACACCGATGCTGACGTCGTCTGTGGCCATGTACATGAAACGCAAGCCAGACGGTGCCAAACCAGCATAATTCACATTGACATTATCGGGAATGCTCTCTAGTGTGGGCATGGTCAAACGCAAAAAGTTTGGATAGCCCGCATAGGCATTGAAGATGACATTACCCCTAAAAAGACCTTGAGCTTGCCCCGACATGCAGAACAAGCTCAAGATGAGTGAAAATAAAATTTTCATTTGATGAAATTACGCTTCCATCAATTTGATGAGGTTGAGCGCTGAACCAGCTCTGAACCATTCAATTTGAGAAGCATTGTAGGTATGATTGACTTTGATTTGCTCAGACTGGCCATTGCTGTGTGTAATTTGCAAAGTCAGTTGGGTGTCTGGGGCAAATGCTTGGAGGTCGATGAAGTCGAAGGTGTCGTCTTCTTGGATTTTATCATAATCGGCCTCGTTGGCAAAAGTAAGCCCGAGCATTCCTTGTTTTTTGAGGTTGGTCTCGTGGATACGTGCAAAAGATTTGACCAATACAGCACGCACACCTAAATGACGTGGCTCCATTGCAGCGTGCTCACGCGAAGAACCTTCACCGTAGTTGTGGTCTCCGACAACAATTGAAGGAACACCTGCAGCTTTGTAAGCGCGCTGTACAGCTGGTACTTCGCCGTATTCGCCAGTGAGTTGGTTTTTGACTTTATTGGCTTCACCGTTAAAAGCGTTTTCTGCACCGATCAACATGTTGTTGGAAATATTGTCGAGGTGGCCACGGTAACGCAACCAAGGGCCCGCCATAGAGATGTGGTCGGTGGTACATTTTCCTTTTGCTTTGATGAGCAAACGGGCACCAGTAATGTTCTGGCCATCCCAAGTTGGGAAGTTTTCAAGTAATTGGAGGCGCTGTGAGTCTGGAGCAACGGCAATTTCTACGTGGCTACCATCTGCAGCTGGTGCTTGGTAACCGTTGTCTTCTACTGCAAAACCACGTGTTGGCAATTCGTCGCCAACTGGTGCTTCTAATTTCACTTGCTCACCTTTGTCGTTGGTGAGGGTGTCTGTGAGCGGATTGAAACCGAGGTCACCGGCGATGGCCAAAGCAGCTACCATTTCTGGACTGGTTACAAATGCGTGGGTATTTGGATTGCCATCTGCACGCTTCGAGAAGTTGCGGTTGAAAGAGTGAACGATGGTGTTTTTTTCTTGTTTTTCAGCGCCTTCGCGTGCCCACTGACCAATACATGGCCCACAAGCATTGGTAAATACTTTGGTGCCCATTTTTTCGAAGTCTGCGAGAATGCCATCGCGGTCTGCGGTGTAGCGCACTTGCTCAGAACCTGGATTGATCCCAAACTCTGCTTTAGGTGTAATGCCTTGTGCAACTGCTTGCTTCACTATAGAAGCCGCACGTGCTAAATCTTCGTAAGAAGAGTTGGTACATGAGCCAATTAAGCCCCACTCTACTTGCAAAGGCCAACCATTTGCGGTGGCTTCTGCACGCATTTTGGATACTGGCGTACCGCGGTCTGGCGTAAACGGCCCATTGATATGTGGCTCGAGTTCGCTCAAATTGATTACGATGAGATGGTCGAAGTATTTTTCTGGTTCTGCGTACACTTCTTGGTCACCGGTGAGGTGCTCTGCAATGGCGTCTGCAGCCGTAACGACTTCTTGACGACCTGTTGCAATTAAGTAGCGACGCATGGATTCGTCGTAACCGAATGTGGAGGTAGTGGCGCCAATTTCGGCACCCATGTTGCAAATGGTTCCTTTTCCTGTGCAAGACAAAGAAAGTGCGCCGTCGCCAAAATACTCGACAATAGCACCCGTACCACCTTTCACGGTGAGGATATCGGCAACTTTCAAGATCACGTCTTTGGCGGAAGTCCAGCCGCTGAGTTTACCTGTTAATTTAACGCCGATTAATTTAGGGAATTTGAGCTCCCAAGCCATTCCGGCCATGACATCAACGGCATCTGCACCACCGACACCGATGGCTACCATACCCAAACCACCTGCATTTACAGTGTGAGAGTCGGTACCGATCATCATGCCGCCAGGGAAAGCGTAGTTTTCTAAAACGACTTGGTGAATAATACCCGCTCCTGGTTTCCAGAAGCCAATGCCGTATTTATTGGAAATTGAGGAAAGGAAGTTGAAAACTTCGTTGTTTTGATTGAGGGAGTCTTGTAAGTCTTTGCTCGCACCTACTTTAGCTTGAATGAGGTGATCGGCATGCACTGTAGACGGTACCGCAACGCGTTTTTTACCAGCTTGCATGAACTGCAAAAGCGCCATTTGAGCGGTTGCATCTTGCATGGCTACGCGGTCTGGGGCGAAATCGACGTATGACTTTCCGCGCTCTGAAGCAGTTGTGGCTTCTCCTTCCCAAAGGTGGGCGTAAAGGATTTTTTCTGATAAAGTAAGCGGACGGCCCACTACTTTACGAGCTGCAGCTATACGAGCAGGGTAGCGCTCGTAAACGCGTTGAATCATGTCGAGGTCAAAAACTTTCATAGTGCGATATTGTGATTTTTAATGCGCCTCAAATTTACGGATTTAAAACTATTTATACTCGTTCCCTTGGCCAAAAATATACAACAAATGACGCTCCTTTCGATACTTAAAGAAAAGTACTTAAATTTATGTATTACCTAGGTCACGAGGAAAAGCGTACAATTGCTCTACGCACATTAGAATTGGTGACGAAAATGAACTTGCCAAAATAATTAAATATTGTAATGGAAACCTTAAAGACATTACACTTGATAACTTTACAACCCTGCACAAAAAATAAGCACCAACTTCTCAAAACAAATTATGTATTGGATTTATTCATTGCTCTTTCTAGCGTTTCTTACTGGAAGTGAAAACGTCTACCAGCGCGGCAAAGCCTCCTATTATGCGCAATCCATGAATGGCAGGCGCACGTCTTCGGGGCAAATTTATTGTTCAGATAGCTTAAGCGCCGCCCACGCGCATTTGCCTTTTGGAACAAGAGTTTCTGTGCGCAACGTGAAAAACGACTCCATCGCTATTTTACGCATCACCGACCGCATGTCTGCAAACAGCAGCCGCATCATCGATGTGAGTTGGGCGGCGGCTAAAAAACTTAATTTTGTACGCGATGGGCTTGCGCAAGTTGAGCTCACCATCATCGATACCATTCCATTCAAATGAAGCAACCGCCTTTTCATGCGCTCAAAGTCATCGATTTATCTACTGTTTTAGCGGGGCCTTCGGTCGGTACTTTTTTTGCCGAACTTGGGGCGCGCGTCATCAAAATTGAACACCCAAAATACGGCGACGTCACCAACACTTGGCGCTTGAAACAAGAAAGCGATTCAAGCAAGCAAAGTGCCTATTATTCAAGTGTCAATTACCTGAAAGAAAACTTGGCACTCGATTTAACTATTGAGGCCCACTATGCACTTTTTCAAGCGCAGCTCAAAGACGCAGACATCATTTTGATGAATTTCAAAAAGGGAGACGACGCCAAACTCAAAGTACGGTCCGAAGACCTGTGGTCGATCAATCCTTCATTGATCATCGGTAAAATATCTGGCTTCGGTTCTCAAAACGACCGCATAGCCTACGATTTAATTTTGCAAGCAGAAACAGGTTTTATGGCCATGAATGGCACACCCGAAAGCGGTCCGGTAAAAATGCCTGTGGCGCTCATCGATGTGCTGGCCGCGCATCAGCTCAAAGAAGGTTTGCTACTTGCTTTACTGCAAAGAACGCAGCACCCAAAAGGTCAAGTGGTGAGTGTTTCACTCTACGACGCCGCAATTTGCAGTTTGGCCAATCAAGCGGCTAATTACCTGATGTGCGAGCAAGTACCGCAGCGCATTGGAAGCCTGCACCCAAATATTGCCCCCTATGGTGAAATCTTCCAATCAAAAGACAACAAACTGCTCACCTTCGCTATTGGCTCCGACCTCCACTTTCACAAATTATTAAAATCTTTAGCCCTCCTCGACCTACAAGACCAAGACCGATTCAAATCCAACATAGAACGGGTCAAAAACAGAAGTGCGCTAGCGCAAATCATACAAGAAAAAGTCGGCGAACTGTTTGCAGAACCCTTACTTTCCATTCTTCAAGAACTTGGCGTACCGGCTGCACAAATCCAAACACTCGATCAAGTATTCAAGGACCCAAATGCGCAAGAATTGGTGAGAACAGAACAAATTGGCAACCAAATCACCAAACGCGTTTCGCAAATTGCCTTTAAATTTGAAGCATGATCCGCAGTCCACAAAATCAAACCGAATGGCAAGCTTACTACGAGCTACGCTATGAGGTCCTGCGCGCTCCTTGGGGGCAGGCCAGAGGGAGCGAACAAACGCCCGACGAAGTGCTGCACCAACATTTTGCTTTTTTCAACGAAGACAACCAAATCATTGGCGTGGGCAGACTCGATCAAACAGCGCCTAACGAGGGCCAAGTTAGGTTTATGGCAGTTGCAACAAACCAGCAAGGAAAAGGTATCGGCAAAGCAATCATGGATGAAATAGAAGCGGTTTGCAAGGCCAAAGGTTACCTACAAATCATTTTACATGCAAGGGAAGTCGCACTACCCTTTTATCAAAAATTAGGCTATCACTTGGTAGCGCCTTCTCACCTGCTCTTTGGTGAAATCCAACATTATTTAATGCAAAAAACGCTTACGGCATGACCGAAAACGACTACGTCCTCTCCGCCTTTTACAACATCATTACGCCCAACAAAGTCAGTATGTTTGAACGGATAGCACCACAGCGCAGCCGTCATTTGGTTGTTGGGCTCGAAAATATCCAACAAGATCACAATGCCTCAGCGATTATGCGCAGCATGGATTGCTTGGGTTTTCAAGAATTGCACCTCATCGAAAAAAACAACAGCTATCAATTCCAAAGAGACATCGCACTTGGTGCGGCGCGTTGGCTAGATGTTTATCAGCACCAAAACCCGCCAGAACCCATCTATGACGGTATTGCTGCACTCAAGCAAAAAGGTTATAAAATTGTGGCCACTTCTCCTCACCACAAAGCCGTGACCCCTCAAACCATTGACATCTCCCAACCCATCGCGCTTTTTTTCGGCGCCGAAAAACACGGGATTTCAGAAGAATTGCTCCACCACGCAGATGAACTCTTGCATATCCCGATGCACGGCTTCACCGAAAGCTTCAATCTTTCTGTATCGGCCGCAATGGTGTTGAGTGCACTCCGGACGCGCTTGGAGGCTAGTGAGGTCAATTGGTTGTTGCCAAAAGCAGCGCAAACGATGCTGAAAATTGAGTGGTGTGAACGCATCTTAAACGGCGGACCACAACTTGCTCAAAAATTTCGAGAAGAATTTAAAAAAGATTGATAACTTTGAGTGTACACGTATCATAAACAAACACTTATGGGAAAAGGAGACAAAAAAACGACAAAGGGAAAACGCAGCATGGGTTCTTATGGCAAGACCCGAAAACGCAAAGAAGACACCCCTATTATCGTCGCTAAAAAAGAAAAGCCAGTAAAGCCAGTAAAGGCCGAGCCAAAAGCAAAGGCCGCAGCCGCAACTAAAAAACCGGCCGCCAAAAAAACGACCACAAAAAAATCTGAATGATTCTAAGAGCTGCCTTCGCAGCTCTTTTTTTTTGCAACTTTGTAACGCATTAGCAAACATTAATCAACACATATGAAACACAATTTCGGCGCAGGCCCATGTATCTTACCCCAAGATGTTTTCAAAGAAGCAGCTGCTGCTGTTCTGGATTTCAATGGCTTATCTATTCTAGAAGTTTCTCACCGCCACAAAGATTTTGTGGCCGTAATGGACGAAGCCATCGATTTAGTGAAAAAAGCCTTAGATGTGCCAGCAGGTTATTCTGTAGCATTTTTGCAAGGTGGTGCCACTTTAGGCTTCACCATTGCCGCACTCAATATGCAGCGCCAAACCAAACGCGCAGGTTATATCAATACCGGAACTTGGGCAAGTGGTGCCATTAAAGAAGCCAAAAAAGTAGGCATAGACGTCGACGTTTTTGCCTCTTCAGAAGATCAAAATTTCACGTATCTCCCCAAAGATTATGTCGTTCCTACAGATGTAGACTACATTCATTTTACGAGCAACAACACCATTTACGGCACCCAATTCAAGGATATTCCAAAGACCAACCTGCCGCTCGTTTGCGACATGTCTTCGGATATTTTTTCCAAAACCATCAACGTCGCCGACTATGATTTGATTTATGCCGGTGCTCAAAAAAATCTAGGTCCCGCAGGTGCCACCCTGTATATTGTCAAGGATGAAGTCTTGGGCAAGAGCACGGCTCAGTTTATGCCTACCTACCTCGACCTCAAGCAACAAATTGAAAAAGAATCCATGCTCAACACACCACCCGTGTTCAGTGTGTATGTCTCGATGCTCAATTTGCGTCATTTATTGGCCAATGGCGGCGTGAGTGCGCAACAAGCCAAAAACGAAGCCAAAGCGAACTTACTCTACAACGAAATCGACAGCAATCCTTCTTTTAAAGGAGCTGTAGCCACCGCAGACCGCTCCCAAATGAACGTCACGTTTTTACTCACCGACGAAAGCAGAAGCGCCGAATTCGACGCCATGTGGAAAGCGGCAGACATCGTTGGCTTGCCAGGCCACCGCTCAGTTGGCGGCTACCGCGCATCTATGTACAATGCCCTACCTCTCGAAAGCGTACAGGTATTGGTCGACGTCATGAAAGCATTTAACAGTAAAGGATAAGATGAAAATTTTAGCAAACGACGGCATTTCCGATCTCGGAAAATCCCTTTTAGAAGCCGCTGGCCATGAAGTCAGTACGGCAAAAGTAGCGCAAGAAGCACTTGCAAGCGCCATCAACGAACAAGGATTTGACGCGGTTTTGGTGCGCAGCGCCACCACCGTGCGCAAAGAAGTAATCGACGTTTGCCCTGGCTTGCGCCTGATCGGACGTGGCGGTGTAGGCATGGACAACATCGATGTGGCCTACGCCCGCGAAAAAGGCCTCACCGTAATTAACACGCCCGCTTCCTCTTCTCAGTCAGTGGCGGAACTCGTCATGGGTCAGCTTTTCTCCATCTCTCGATTTTTGCATGATTCCTTCAAAAATATGTCGACCGGAGATTTCTCTACGCTCAAAAAGAATTATGCAAAAGGCGTAGAGCTCCGCGGAAAAACAATTGGCATCATCGGTTTTGGACGCATTGGCCAAAGTCTTGCCACCTACGCACTCGGTGCGGGCATGAAAGTCATTGCCATCGAGCGCAAGGCGCGCATCCAGCCAATTGCTTTAAAAATCGGCGGACAAACCATTGAAATACCCGTTAAAGTTGTTGCCGACCTCTCGGAGGTTTTGGATCAACTCGATTACATCTCTATTCATGTCCCAAAACAAGCAGACGGCGGTGCAGTCATTGGCGCTAAAGAATTCCAAGGGATGAAAAAAGGCGTGCGCTTGGTCAATGCAGCGCGCGGTGGCGTCATCGACGAACAAGCCCTACTCGAGGCCCTCAACAACGGAACCGTTGCAGCTGCAGCGCTAGATGTTTACGAAAACGAACCGAGCCCGCTCAAGGAGCTCCTCAATCACCCAAACATTGCCTGCACACCGCATATTGGCGCAGCTACCTTAGAAGCCCAGGACCGCATTGGCGAAGAACTCGCAGACCTCATCATCGCTTTTGCCTAAGAAGCATAAGCCCTATTGAACAGACCTAAGGTCTTACCGGCCTTGATCAAATAAAAAAAGCGAAGGATACCCTTCGCTTTTTTTTATTTGCTGAACGCATGAAAATTTATGCTTCAACGATCGAAATGCTTTCAATGCTATCGCCCTCGCGAATGGAATCCAAAACGTCCAATCCTTCATAAACCTTTCCAAAAACGGTATGCTGACCATCTAGGTGCGCAGTGTTGTTGCGCGAATGGCATACGAAAAATTGAGAACCGCCTGTATTGCGACCCGCGTGTGCCATTGACAAAACGCCGCGGTCGTGGTATTGCTGGTCTCCTTTGGTTTCGCAGTCAATTTGGTAACCTGGGCCACCTGTACCTGCCATACCGCTTGCGCCATCGCGTGTATTGGGGCAACCTCCTTGGATCACAAAATCAGGAATAACGCGGTGCCACTTAAGACCATTGTAAAACCCGTCTTGGGCTAATTTGACAAAATTGGCTACAGTATTTGGTGCTGCTTCTGCAAAAAGTTCTGCGTGCATTTCGCCTTTGCTGGTAGAGATAATTGCTTTCATAAGATTTTTTGTGGCAAAAATACAGCTAATTTGCCTTATATTTTGTTGAAAACTCCGTTGATAAAGCACTTTTCATTTGAGTTGCAGCAGATGAACCGAATGTTAAATTTGTAATGAAGCAAATTCCAAATCGACATGTTTAGCTCCTTCACCAAGAAAAAATTATCCGACAACCAGGTTGCCAACGTGTTTATCAATGGTATTTTTGATAGCGTTGACAAGGGCTTTGCCGAAGTTGCCGCGATGATCAACGAAGACAGCGTTTTTGTGAAGAGCCCAAATATCTCCAGTGCCGACTCCGGCCAATTCGGGCTCATCGTTATTGTCGGTAATTTGTCCTTTTTAGAAAGCACTTTTGAATCCGATCAAGCGGCACGTGTGGAACAACTCATTTTTGAAAAACTCGCGCCGATCTACGAAATGAGCGTTGGTGATTTTCAGAACATGATCCGCGAATACCAGAGCTTCATCATGCGCGTCAATCATCCGTCCAAAAACTGGATCTACGGCATGTCAAAAGCGATTTTCCAGAAATACGGCCTTTACGAGTTTCAAGACGATTACTTCAAGCGCATGCAGGCGCCCAATCCATTGTTTCTTAAACGCATGGACGAAGTCATGATCAACTTTGTCTGGAACTGGGACGCCTTCTTCAAAAAGTTCCGCATCTAACGGCCTTCTGCTCGCTATTCTTGCCCCACCACAAGCTCTTCATGGGCGTGAACAGGCTTTCTGAATACAATTTTTCCGTCAAACATATCCATCACAACATTTTGTGTTTTGTCCACTTTTTGAGAAAGTATGGCTTTGGAAAGTTCGTTGAGCACTTGCTTTTGAATCACGCGCTTCACCGGACGCGCGCCAAAAAACGGGTCGTAACCTAGCGTGAGGATATGCTCAAAGGCCTCTGGTGTCACTACCAAATTGAGGTCCGATTCGCGCAACTTTATTTTAAGCTCCTCGAGCTGCATCGCTACAATTTGTGAAACTTCTTTTCTGGTGAGCGGTAAAAATAAAATGCTCTCGTCTATGCGATTCAAGAACTCTGGGCGAATGGTTTGTCGCAATAGTTCAAGGACCTCTGTTCTTGTTGATTCGGCAATTTCTGGATAGGCCTCCTCTTTGACTTTTTCAAAACGCTCAAAAATGAGCTGCGAACCAAGGTTTGAAGTCATGATGATCAGCGTATTCTTGAAGTTCACCAAACGGCCCTTGTTGTCGGTGAGCCTGCCGTCGTCGAGCACTTGCAGCAAAATGTTGAAGACATCCGGATGCGCTTTTTCGATTTCATCGAGCAAGATAATCGAATACGGTTTTCTGCGCACGGCTTCTGTAAGCTGCCCGCCTTCCTCATAACCGACGTAGCCCGGAGGCGCGCCAACGAGTCTGCTCACGGCGTGTTTTTCTTGGTATTCGCTCATATCGATGCGCGTCATGGCTTGCTCGTCATTGAACAAATAAGCGGCGAGCGCTTTGGCCAATTCTGTCTTGCCCACACCTGTTGTGCCCAAGAAAATAAAGGAGCCGATAGGGCGCTTGGCATCTTGCAGCCCTGCCCTACTGCGGCGGATCGCATCGGAAAGCGCAGTAATAGCCTCTTCTTGCCCAACAACGCGCTTGTGCAATTCTTCTTCTAAGCGCAAGAGCTTCCCGAGTTCGCTTTCGAGCATTTTACCCACCGGAATGCCCGTCCATTTAGAAACCACTTCTGCAATTTCTGCAACATCCACCACCTCTTTGATGAGTTTCACCTGAGACTCCATGCCTTGTTGTGTCAATTTCATTTGCTCCAAAGCCTCTTCAGCTTCTTTGATTTTACCGTAACGCAATTCAGCAACCTTAGCGTAGTCGCCCATGCGCTCGGCAGCATCTGCCTCAAATTTGAAAGTTTCAATTTCTTCTTTGGCGCGCTGGATACCTTCAATGAGGTCTCTTTCTGCTTGCCAGCGGCTTTGCAAACTCGTGCGCTGTTCTTGCAACTTTGCCAATTCCTCGGATACTTGCTGCAAGCGTTTTTGGTCGTTCTCTCGCAATATTGCTGCTTTCTCGATTTCTAATTGCATGATTTTGCGCTCTACTTCGTCGAGTTCTTCGGGCTTGGAATTGATTTCCATGCGCAATTTAGCAGCTGCTTCATCGATGAGGTCAATGGCTTTATCTGGCAAATGGCGATCGGTGATATAGCGCTGAGAGAGTTCTACTGCCGAAATAATTGCGGCGTCTTTGATGAGTACCTTGTGGTGGTTTTCGTATTTTTCTTTGATGCCACGCAAAATAGAGATGGCATCTTCAGTGCTGGGTTCGTCTATCACAACTGTCTGAAAACGACGCACAAGCGCTTTGTCTTTTTCAAAGTACTTTTGGTATTCATTGAGGGTGGTTGCACCTACTGCGCGCAGCTCGCCTCTCGCCAGTGCAGGCTTTAAAATATTGGCTGCATCCATTGCACCCTCTCCGCCACCCGCGCCAACAAGCGTGTGTATTTCGTCGATAAATAAAATAATTTCACCTTCGGCGTCAATCACCTCCTTGACAACAGCTTTGAGCCTTTCTTCAAATTCTCCTTTGTATTTAGCCCCGGCAATCAAAGAACCCATATCCAAGGAATAGACGGTTTTTGACTTGAGGTTATCGGGTACATCGCCTGAAATGATGCGGTGGGCCAAGCCTTCGGCAATCGCTGTTTTACCAACGCCCGGCTCCCCGATAAGAATGGGATTGTTTTTAGTGCGGCGCGTTAAAATTTGCAGCACCCTTCTGATTTCGTCGTCCCGCCCAATAACGGGGTCGAGCTTGCCTTCTTTGGCTAACGCATTCAGGTTTTTAGCATACTTTTCTAAAGATTGGTAATTGGCATCTTGCTGAGCATCCTGTACTTTTTGTCCGTTTCTGAGTTCCATAATTTGATTTTTTAAGGTGTCTTCTTTTAATTTGAGGTCTTTGAGATAGCGCGCGGCCGGATCATTACCTTTAAGTAGTGCAACAAAAAGGATTTCAAGCGCTACAAATTGGTCTGCGAATGCTTCTTTTTGGGGCTGAGCAACACGGCAAGTAAATGCCCTGGTTCAATGGCTTGGTGTCCGTTGGTCAGTGCTAAATGCTGCGCTTGCTGCAACATTTCTTGAGAGCGGTGAGTGAATTGATTTAAATCCATGTGCTGTATTTTGTTGTTGCAAAAACACGCTCAAATGCTACACCATCGCGCAAACGACTGACAATTTTTCCGATTACACCGTCTTTACAATGACAATATTTCCGAATTACAGTAAAAATACGGATATCTCACCCGTCAATGTAACCATTGCGCCGGCACTTGCGTTAAGCTGCTCAACTCATGAATGATCCGGACAACGGACTAAAGGTATTCTTGCAACAATGCCACATGGGGCACGCAAGAATTGTTTGTTGTTTGTTTGAAAGTCTCGCTACGGCGGGACTTTCCTTTTTTACTCGACGCAGTTCATGATGTCCTCAAACCAGCGCACCTTTTCTTTGTCTTTCATGGATTCCCCTTTTTGGGCACAAGCATCCATGATTTCGCGATCCTGTTCCGCAATTGGTTTGGCTAATTCTGTTCCGCAGGTACACGCATCTGGGTTCATTGAGGTACAGCTGCTCAAGGCAAAAAGAAAGAGAAGAGTTGAGAATAAATGTTTCATTTGCTAAAGTTAAACATTTCAATTGCTTTTTGTATTTTCGTTGCCATGCTCAAAAAAACGCTTTCTTTCCTAATGATCTTTGCTTTTAGCGTCACTAGCTTTGCGCATGAATATTACTTTGCATACGCTGAACTCACTTACAATGAACTTCAGAAGCGTTTTGAAGGCACTATTATCTTTACAACCCACGACCTCGAACGCGCAATAGAACCAAAAGGCTCCCTCATCGGTAAATTTGAAAAACTAGACGAAACATCAGCAGAATTAAAAGTCATTGAAAATTACATCAATCAACATTTTCAAATCACTTACGGTTGCGCCCTAGATTCGAATGCCGCAGATGCAATTTGCATGAGCCAATTTACGCTTGAAGGCATTGTAACCCAACTCAACGGCACCATTGAATGCTACATCTCCTCATCGACAGGCGTCTTTTACAATCCAGTACAATTTCAATTTGATGCCCTAATGGAGCGCTTTCCTGCGCAACAAAACAAACTGACTTTTACTTACAGAAACCAAAAAGAGACCCTGAATTTTATTCCGGATAAAGAATTACAAAATATTCACCTCAAACCATGAAAAAAATAGCCTTTGCTTTTTTAACCCTTGCTAGTGGTGCAATGGTAGCCCAAACCAAATTTGCACAGCTCGACCAACTCTTGCCAACGGCCAATAGCTACCGCGCTGCTTCAGGTGCACCTGGCCACGCCTATTATCAGCAAAAAGCAGATTACAAAATGACGCTCGTACTCGACGATGCCAAACAACGCCTAGATGGTGTCGAGACGATTACCTACACCAACAACTCTCCCGACCCACTGGCCTACCTTTGGTTGCAACTCGATCAAAATATCTATGATCAAAATGCGGATAGCAAAGTCATTGAGGTCGAAAAAATGGAAAACTTCAAGAGTGTTGCTGATTTGCGCAAGCGCGATTTTTACTACGATGGCGGTTTCAAAATTGAAAAGATCACCAACATGAGCGGTCAGCCGATGAAATATTTCATCAACAAAACCATGATGCGCATCGACCTAGCCAAGCCGCTTTTACCGGGTCAGAGCATTTCTTTTCAAATCAAATGGTGGTACAACATCAATGACCGCATGCAAGTAGGTGGCCGCTCAGGTTACGAATATTTCGAAACAGACCAAAACTACCTCTATACCATTGCGCAGTTTTTTCCGCGCATGTGCGTCTACAACGACGTCACGGGTTGGCAAAACAAACAATTCCTGGGGCGTGGTGAGTTCACGCTTCCTTTCGGAGATTACGAGGTGAGCATTACGGTTCCTGCAGACCATATCGTTGCCGCTACGGGCGAATGCCAAAACTACGCCAGTATCTTGACTGCAGAGCAACGCAAGCGCTATGAGTTGGCTAAAAAATCGGATAGTCCTGTGATCATCGTGACGCAAGCCGAGGCCGAAGCTGCCGAAAAAAACAAAGCTGAAAAAACCAAAACATGGGTTTACAAAGCCACTAATGTCCGCGATTTCGCGTTTGCTAGCTCCCGCAAATTTATTTGGGATGCACAAAAGCAAACCGTCGGCAACAAAGACATTTTATGCATGAGTTATTATCCCAAGGAAGGCAATCCGCTTTGGGAACGCTACTCCACTAAATTAGTGGCTCACACCATTAAAACTTACTCTAAATACACCATCGATTACCCTTATCCGGTGGCAATTTCTGTGCATTCCAAGTGGATTGGAATGGAATACCCTATGATTTGCTTCAACGGCGGCAGACCAGAAGCCGATGGCACCTATACGGAAGGTGAAAAATACGGAATGTGGGGCGTAATCATTCACGAGGTTGGACACAACTTCTTCCCAATGATCATCAACTCTGACGAGCGCCAATGGACCTGGATGGACGAAGGGCTCAATACTTTTGTACAATACCTCACCGAACAAGAATGGGAACGCGACTACCCAAGCCGCCGCGGCCCAGCTTACATGATTGCAGACTACATGCGCGGCGACGTCAGTGGTATCTCACCCATCATGACCAACTCAGAATCGATCCAACAATTTGGCAACAACGCCTATGGAAAGCCCGCCACCGCACTGAACATATTGCGAGAAACTATTATGGGCCGCGAATTATTCGACTACGCCTTCAAAACTTATTGCGAACGTTGGGCTTTCAAACACCCGACACCAGCCGACTTCTTTCGCACCATGGAAGACGCCTCAGCTGTTGACCTCGATTGGTTTTGGCGCGGTTGGTTCTACTCCACCGACCACGTAGACATCGCCGTAACCGATGTCAAGTGGTTTCAACTCAATACCCAAAACCCTGAACTCGAGAAAGCCTTTTTACAGTCCAAAGACGCGCAAAAAGACGTCCATATTGGCGTTACGCGCAATCAAACTGAGATTGGCCAAACCGTCAATGAACGCGACCCTCAAATCGACGACTTTTACGGCAAGCGCAATATTTACGCAGTAGATGCCCTCGACCAAAAAGCTTACCAAGGTTTTGTAGCCAAAACAAGCGCTGAAGACCTGGCTTACCTCAACGCAGGCAAGCAACTCTACGAACTTACATTTGAAAATTTTGGCGGTTTGGTGATGCCGCTCATCATTGAAGCTACCTTTGCCGATGGCAGCACAAAAGTGACGCGTATTCCAGCAGAGATCTGGCGCGTAGAAGAACTCAAAGTGAGCAAGGTTTTTGTTTTTGATCAACCTGTCGTTTCTTTTAGATTAGACCCTTTCTTAGAAACTGCCGACACCGACCTCGACAACAACACCTGGCCGCGCAGCATGCAACCCACGCGCTACCAACTTTATAAACAAGAACAAACCCGAGAAAACCCGATGCAGCGCCAACAGCGCCTAGAACAAATGCAGCGCGGAAACTAATCTTGGCTATAATTTCTGGAAGGAAACCAATTCTTGCCTGGATGCTGATTTAAGTAAATAATAGAAGCTCCCTGCACTTAAATATTGGATTTCAAAAGTCAATTGATGTTGGCCTGCATTGAGTTGTCCTTCAAAAGACTTCAGGAGCACCTTGCCATTTGGGTCAATTAAAAAGATCTCAAGGTATTCTTGGCTTGATACAAATTTCAATTGATGCTGACCCAAACTCGGATTTGGAAAAACGAGTGGTTTTTGCTGAGCAATAATTGGTTTTTCAGAAATAGAATTTGTGCAACCTTGTAAAAGATTGTAATAGGTGATATTTTGCTCGAATAAACTTTGGATCACTTGCTGATCAACCTCAAACCAGTCTTTTAAAATACTTGCATAAATATCGCGAAAATCAATGTTCATCGGTAATCCCGCTTGATTGTTGATCTGATTAGGAATTTGTGGATTGGCCCCTATGATTCCATTACCAATACAAGCGCCAAAAAGTATAAGTGGTGCAGCATCACCGTGATCAGTTCCCATACTGCCATTGCTAGCAACCTGACGACCAAATTCAGAAAAGGTAATTCCCGCGACACGTTGATCGAGGCCTAAAAGCTGTAAGTCGTGTTGAAATGCTCTAACCGCATCTGAAATTCGCTTGAGTAAATTAGCGTGCACGCCTTCTGTCACATCGTTTTG
Source organism: Bacteroidota bacterium (assembly GCA_041168605.1). GTDB lineage: Bacteria > Bacteroidota > Bacteroidia > Flavobacteriales_D > Crocinitomicaceae > UBA952. Next base: position 57,424 of record JBEEKN010000001.1, read on the forward strand.
ATCAACCTGGGCATCATGGGTATCAAAACCACCCACATTGATAATATAAACCTTCGTTCGAAGGCCACCAGATATCATTTGAGCTATATATTTGAGTTGAACAGCTATGGGATTAAGCGGGTCATAAAGGTTTGATAACGTATTTCCAGCACTTGCTGCGCTAGTTATCTGCTCACCGTATTCGTTGGTTTGATTGATCAGCGTGGAGATATACTCAATTTGTCCGCCATAATAAGTTCCATCGTTTGTGACAGAAGTAAGCAAAAGGTTAGAGCTGTTAAAAGGATCTGAAACTGCATGACTAAAGTTACCCATCAGACCTTGACATGTAGTAGAAACTTCTGATCCCATTGAAATGGCAAAAGGATCTGGGTAATCTACATTTGGATACGCGTCCGGGAAATTTGGATACGAGCTATCAAAATAACGCCCCAGCCAACCGCTGGTTTGGTTGATATCTAAAGCACCTGTTGTCCAGATATCCATAGATCTAAAATGAGAGCGGTTTGGTTCTGGATAACCCACATTTTGAATGACACTCAACTTTCCTTCGTTGAAAAGCGTCTGCAGTCCGGTCATTTTGGGATGTAAACCTACCTCAGTGGTCAAAGGTAAAATTTGATTTTCGGGCACTAAAATATTGGAACGCTGCACGACCAACTCAGCATACTGATCTCGAGGAAAAACCATATTAAGGCCATCATTTCCACCGTTCATACGTATTAAAATAAGTACTTTATCTTCGGCGCTTTTGGGCACTTCAAATAGTTGCTTGGCAATCGCTTGCATCGAAAAGCCATTCTGAACGAAAGGCAAAGAAAGGCTTGCAAGTGCCCCATTTTTAAGGAAGGATCTTCTTTTCATCAGCAAACGTGGAATTGAGGCATTTTAAACATGACATTGAGCACTGCTTGCATGCGCAGCTCAACGGGATTGTAAAAAACAGGGTTTGTAGGATCGGCAAGGTATTCGTTATATTGTATTGTCCATTCAAAATCTGGTAATCCTCCGGTAAGTATATTTTTGATGGCCAATTTATCTGCCGCAGGAATGTCTTTTGGAAAGAGCACTACACACAAATCGTCAACGACTTGTGGAGCAGATGTCGGAACAGATAAGCCATTCAAGAAGTCAACAACTTTTATTTTAAATACATTACCATTTACATTATAAAAGTTAGATGTCAATAAATTGGCGACATCAAAACGCTTTTTAATATAAGTAGAATTGATCCAAAGTCTGTAAAATGCTGGTGCTTGATAATAAGGCGTCCAGCCCGCAACACTAGGCGGCACTGCATAACCCTGTCCCATTTGATCGGCCAAGCCATACATCGATAAATAGATTTGATACGTACTTTGTAAATCGAAATTGGCAGTAGTATTTGACGTATTCAACATTGCACATAACGTTTCGAGGGGCGAGCGAATAATAGCGCCCCGCACACTCACATCATAGAAATGTGCACTTGTGAAAAGCTCAGCTAAGACAGGTGCGATTTCAAAATTATTGCCCACAAAAGTTTGTGCCATATCTGAAATTATATGCTGTTCTACCCAAGCTGTGATGTCTGAATTCACAAAATACCGATAGAGTTTGCGACAAATATATAAGGCGGTATTAGATTGATTGAAAACTACATCTACGTAATTTACATATTCCAAGGCCCCAGCAGCACTTATGGTTTGGTTCGCAAAATGATAAGAAAGTATTTTGGTTGAGGTATCGTGCAAGACAGGGATAAATTGACTGCTAACCTGTGCTTGGGTATCACTGCGTACGCCCTGAACTATGTAACCTGTAAAAATTTTAGCTGCAGCTGCGACATCTTGCTCTGTAAAGGTGGTGTAGTCACCAGCTGCTAGTTGCGCGCCTTTACCTACCGTAAATAATTCGAGTAACTCACGGCCATAATTCTCGTTAGGTGAAAAAACCGTATTGGTATTTCCATTTAAAAAAAGCAACATACAAGGGTCAATAGTGACGTCTTTTACTAATTGCTTGACATTTCCTAGCGCATGCTGCCTCAGAAGCTGTAAGTATTGATACATAGCACGCGCATCGCCTGAAGTGCTCACGCCAAAATGATTTTGCCAAAAAAATAACATTTTCTCGGTCAAACTCAAGCTTTCTTGATTCAGGTTTTTAGCAAGCCACGCACCAAGTGACTTCATACGGGCTCCCTCTGTTTGCTGATTAGCTGTTGTGTTAGAAGGGTAAACTGCCGAAACCCAGGTTTGTCCGAATGGAACAATTTGTTCTCCGGCATCATAAGCCAATGGTTCGTCAAAAGAACTTGTTAAAAACAACTGATTTACAGCACCTGACATTCCAATACCGACAGTGTTTTGAATGTCTAGAAAAGTAGCACCAAAGGTACAGCGCCTAAGTAAATGGGCTGCTTCAGCTGAGGTCCAGGGGCCAGTGTAGGGGGTCATATGTATTGAATTTACATACAAAGTACAATTATTTCTAGCGAAAAGCAACCTCAAGGCTATATTTACGTTCTGAATTCAAGATTATTTAAATTAAATTTGCCTACCTACAAAACCTACAAGCATATGTTCAAGAAGATTATCTTCTCTCTTTTCACGCTCTCCTCATTCGTTTCACAGGCACAACAATCTGTTACCTTTAATTACACAGGCGCACTCCAAACCTGGACTGTTCCTCCCTGCGTTTATTCTATTCAAGTAGATGTGCGCGGTGCAAAAGGTGGCGGCATCCAAGCAACTCCTTTTGTTGGTTCAGGGCAAGGTGGCAATGGCGCACGTGTGCAACACCCAAGTATTGCTGTAACGCCCGGACAAATTCTCGAAATTCGCGTAGGCGGCAACCCAACAGGCCCAACAGGCGGCTGGAATGGTGGCGGCAACGGACAAGCTTCTCCTTCAAACCCACAATATGAGTCCAAAGGTGGCGGCGGTGCTTCCGATATCCGTGTTTCCCCATTTGCTATGAACAACCGCATCGTGGTTGCTGGTGGTGGCGGAGGTCGCTCTGGCGGCTCTGGCCAAACGAACTATCAAGCAACAGGCGGGCAAGGCGGTTGCGCAACCGGCCAAACCGGCACAGGCTCTCCATTTACAGGCACAGGCGGTGGTGGTGGTACCCAAGCTGCAGGTGGTAACGGCGGTCCGCCATGGGGCGGTGGCCAACCCGGAACTGCGGGTACCATTGCGCAAGGCGGCAACGGCGGATTCTTTGCTACCGCAGCAGGCGGCGGCGGCGGTGGCGGCTATTATGGCGGCGGCGGAGGCGGCGGCGACAACTGTTGTGCTGGTGCCAACGGCGGCGGCGGCGGCGGCGGCGGTTCAAGTTTTTATCCAGCAGGCGGTACCTGTACTCAAGGTTTCCAAACAGGTCATGGCCAAGTGGTCATTACCTACGTTGCTGGTTCTACATCAATTACAGTTGCCAACAATGGCCCTTTCTGCGTTGGCGATCAAATCAACCTCACGGCTACAACAGGTTCACCAACCTACACTTGGGCTGGACCGAATGGTTTTGCTTCAACACTTCAAAACCCAAGCATTCCTAACTGTACCGCTGCAATGGCTGGTGTATACACCGTAACCTATGACGCCGGCGGATGCATTTCTACAGCGTCTACAACAGTTGTTGTCAATACACCAATTGTACCGACGTTTAACCAGATTGCACCTATTTGTGAAGATGCAACGGCCCCAGGCTTACCTAACCTATCTACCAACTCACCTGTTATACAGGGAACTTGGAACCCAGCGGCTATCAACACCGCAAACTCCGGTACAACCACCTATACCTTTACACCAAATGCAGGTATTTGTGCGACGCAAGCCACGATGAATATTCAAATCTTGCCAAACGAGCAATCTACTTTTAACCAAATTCCAGATTTGTGTATCAATGGCGTTGCACCTACTCTTCCGGCAACCTCAACCAACAACATCCCATACACCGGTGTTTGGAGCCCTGCAACAATTTCTACCGTCAACGCAGGCACCTTTACCTTCACATTTACGCCAACAGCTGGTCAATGTGCTTTCCCAGCCACTATGGATATCGTTGTTCATGCGCTCACTACACCGCAGTTCAACCCGATGGGTCAGATTTGTCAATACATGACCAACGTAGTGATTCCAACCACAGCAACCAACACCACAAGTTATTTGAATGGCCCGCTGATCACTGGTACCTGGAACAACCCTACAGTCATCACCACAGCGCCCGGTACTGTAAACTACACGTTTACACCAGATCCTAATCAGTGTGCCTCTACCTTGACATTCCCTATTACTGTAGACCCGCTGATTGTTCCGCTTTTCACGCAAATTCCACAATTGTGTCAAGACGACGCCAATCCGATTTTCCCAACAACCTCTAACAACGTACCTGGCATTACCGGTGCCTGGACGCCACCAAACATCGACACTTCTATACCAGGTATCTTGACCCACACTTTCTTCCCAGATCCAGGGCAGTGTGGTGACACCGTAGACATGACCATCACCATCGTGCCTGCTGTTCCACCGGTATTTGTTGCCGATACGCTTTCAGGATGTAATCCACTTCTAGTGAACCTTTCCACCATTGGCGCTGTTCAAGGAGCCGTTTACACTTGGTATTGGGGCGGAACACAAATTGGTCAGGGAAGCAACTTCTCATACACCTTTGATGCAAGTGGCTACCACGATATCACCCTAGAGTACAACTTATTGGGTTGTGTCGAAACCACTACCTACAACGACTACATTTACATGGAGAGCTACCCTGAAGCTTCTTTTGCAGCTTTGCCAGGCGCGCTCACAGAAAGCACTATGCCCATTCAGTTTGTCAATAATTCTGTTGGGGCGCTTACCTATGTTTGGGATTTCGACGACAATACGACAAGCACCGAAACCAATCCTAACCATATGTATGTGGGCGTTTCAGAAAACCTCCTCGTTACCTTAACAGCCTACACCTCGCTTGGTTGTTCTGATGAATACCAACTTAATTTACCTGTTATTGCAGAGCCGATTTATTATGTGCCGAATACCTTCACGCCAGATGAAGACGAGCACAACCAAACTTGGCAAGCTATCTTTACAACAGGTTTTGATCCACATGCGTTCCAATTAGCAGTGTTCAACCGTTGGGGCGAAGTCATTTGGGAAACCAAAGATGCCACCCAAGCTTGGGATGGTACCTACGGGCCAGACGGCGCCAAAGTACCTGCTGGCATGTACACTTGGAAACTTCAATTTGAAACCAAAGAAAATGACTATCGCAAGATTGTCACTGGAAGCCTGAACCTCATCAGATAATTCCAAACTCTTATCAACAAAAAAGGCGAGCTTTTGCTCGCCTTTTTTGTTGTAATCATTTCTCGATTATGGTCATTATTTCTTGCGGAAGAAGATGCGGATTGGAACCCCTTCAAAGTTGAAGTGCTCGCGCAAACGGTTTTCTAAAAAGCGCTTGTAGGCATCTGTAAGGTATTGCGGTAAGTTACAGAAGAACGCAAAGCTTGGGGAGTGTGTAGGCAATTGTTGCACAAACTTGATGCGGATATACTTTCCTTTCATTGCAGGAGGTGGCGTTTGGGCAATGACCTCCAGCATGACATCATTGAGCTCATGTGTCGGTATTTTACGCGTTCTGTTTTCAAATACTTGCATGGCTGTTTCGAGCGCTTTGTGGATGCGCTGCTTTTCAATAGCCGAAGTAAAGATAATAGGCACGTCATTAAAAGGTGCCAGTTGCTCGCGCAAGTTGGCTTCGAACTTGATCATGGTGTTTTGATCTTTTTCGATCAGGTCCCATTTGTTGACCAACACAACCACGCCTTTTGAGTTCTTTTCACACATGTAAAAAATACTCAAATCTTGTTTTTGAATACCCTCTGCAGCGTCTATCATGAACATACAGACATCTGCGTTTTCGATGGTGCGCACAGAACGCAAAACAGAATAGTACTCGATGTCTTCGGTTACTTTTGCTTTTTTGCGGATACCAGCGGTATCGATGAGTAAGAAATCGAAGCCAAATGCTTTGTAGCGGGTGTGGATGGAATCTCGGGTGGTGCCGGAAATATCGGTAACGATGTTGCGTTCTTGACCTGTGAGCGCATTGACCATAGACGACTTCCCTACATTTGGACGCCCTACAATAGCAATACGCGGTAAGCTGTCTTCTTCGCGAACAGACTCATCTTCTTTGTTGAAATATTTGACGAGCTCGTCGAGGATTTCTCCGGTGCCGCTGCCGTTGGCCGCACTTAAATCAAACACCTCGCCTAATCCAAAAGCATAAAATTCAGAAGACAAGCCAACGCGGTCGGTGTTGTCTACTTTATTGGCTGCAATGAGGACAGGTTTTTTGCTTTTGCGCAACAATTGCGCAACGGTTTGGTCCATTTCTCCAATGCCGGTCATGACGTCTACCATAAAGACAATGACAGTGGCTTCTTCAATAGCAATTTGAACTTGCTTGCGGATTTCGCCTTCAAAAACATCTTCTTTGGTGGTGGCATAACCTCCGGTGTCGATCACAGAAAACTGATATCCGTTCCACTCTCCCTTTCCATAAAGGCGGTCGCGGGTAACGCCGCTTACTTCTTTGACGATGGCGTCACGAGATTCTGTGAGGCGATTAAACAAGGTAGATTTTCCGACGTTTGGACGTCCGACGATGGCAACTATATTACTCATGATTGTTGTGCTTAATATCCGTATTTCTTGAGCTTGGCATCAGAATGGCGCCAGTCTTTGTCGACTTTGACATAATTCTCGAGGAATACTTTTGTTTCTAGGAATTTTTCCATGTCCAGGCGTGCCGCCTTTCCAATGCGCTTGAGCATTTCTCCGCCACGGCCAATGATGATGCCTCGTTGGGAATCGCGCTCGACGATAATGTTAGCTCTGATGCGGGTCAGGCCGATTTCTTCTTTGTACTCCTCTACCTCCACTTGTGTGCTGTAAGGGATTTCTTTCTGGCAATGAATGAGGATCTTTTCGCGGATGATTTCTGAAATAAAGAAACGCATCGGGCGATCTGAGATTTCTTCTTTGTCGTAATATGGCGGGCTCTCTGGAATGAGCGCAAGGATTTCTTCCCAAACCGCCTCGATATTGAATTTATGCAAAGCTGAAACAGCGTAAACTTTGGCGTTTGGCAGTTTTTCTTGCCAGTACCCAACGCGTTCCATGACCTTTGTTTGGTCTGAGGTGTCAATTTTGTTAATCAGACAAAGCACAGGCACTTTGAGGCGTTGAATGCGCTCAAGTGTCTCTTTGTGGTTCATTTCGTTCTCTTGGGTGTCGGTCATGAAAATGAGTACATCGGCATCTGAAATGGATGCGTTCACGTACTCCATCATGTTTTCGTGGAGTTTGTAGGCGGCGTTGACCACACCTGGCGTGTCCGAAAAAACAATTTGATAGTCTTCTTCGTTGACAATCCCTAAAATGCGGTGGCGTGTAGTTTGCGCTTTGGAACTCACGATGGAGAGCTTTTCACCCACTAATTGGTTCATGAGTGTCGATTTTCCTACGTTGGGAGAACCTACAATATTTACAAAACCCGATTTATGCGCCATAGCTCTTTTAAAGTGCAAAGGTACAATTATTTGACGGGATGCTCATCAAACAAGGTGATGTCGGGCAAAAACTTATTTTATTTATCTTCGGAACATGGAAACAATCGAACAACAAATTACGGCCCTCAAGTCGCAACTCACCGGCGACTTATTTTCGGATATCGAAACGCAACAAAAAATTTACGAGCTCAAAAAGCAACTCAACCCGGCAATTGAGCATGCGCCCGAACAAGATGACGACGACGGTTGTTTATACTGTGGAAGCTAAACCAGCCACTTATGAAACTAAAGTTTACACGACGTAAAAATTTGATATCAAGCGCCTTAATCGTCTTTTTATCACTCCCTGCCATTTCTCACAGCCAACTCGGCAGCATTATGTACGGCCTGCACCGTCAAATGAATCCTTCGACGGTTTCTTTGGTAGAAATCGACCCCTCCACTGGCGTCATGACTCCCGTAGGCAATCAAGTATTGAGCACCACAGTCAACTCCACAGGCGTATCGCTCAACCCTTACGAATTGAGCTATTCCTACCAAGACGACAACTCTTGGCTGACCTTATCTGTGCTAGATGGCAGTGTCATTTCAGATGTTACGGTCAACCTACCTAGCGCTACCGGCGACTTCAATAATTTCCGTTTCAATACGGCCGATTCTATCATGTACGGCCTCTACTCACAAGTGTCCTACGACCCCAACACCGGGCAGTACAGTGGCGACATGCGCTTGGCAAGTTGTGATTTGAGCACAGGTTTGGTGAGTTTGATTTCACCGAGCTCTGTGGCAACAAGTTATACAATGGCTGGGGCGGTCATCAATCCGCATTTGATGGTTTATTATTTCATTTCGGAAGGAAAATTAAGAGGTCTTGACATTTATAACGGCTCTATTTTTTCGAACCCAACCATTACCATTCCAAGCGGCGGCGACAGCTTTGATAATTTTGCATACAATTGCGGCGACACCACTATGTATGGCCTGATCATGCAAAACGGGGTCAAATGTCTCGGCAAAATTGACGCTGCTACAGGCATTGTTACGCCACTCCCAACCCTACTCAACTTGCCCAACTATATTATGAACGCCGCCACCATTGATCCGATTACAGGTGTTTATTATTTCGAAACGATGTCCAATACGGGTGTTGTGCTTATGGGGCTTTCTTTGATAGACGGTAGTATTGTTTCTCAAATTGAAATTTCAAACGGCTCCTATTTTGATATGTTCCGCATCGAAAACGACTGCTTTGAGGCCTTCCCTACCAGAGTAAATCCTGCTGCCAATTTAAATAGCCAGCAGCAAACAGCGCTTGAATTTGGTCCCAATCCTTTTTCGACACATGTAGAGGTGAACATTTCAGAAAAACCAACTGCAGTAAGACTCCACAATGCGCTGGGTCAAGCATTCCCAATCTCTTGGAATTTCACAAATGAACTTCATCTAGATTTCCCACAGCTTGAAAAAGGTTTTTATTGGCTCACGTTGGAACTAACCGAAGGGCCACAAACCATTTTGCTACAAAAAGACTAAGCACCAATGAAAAGATTGAAATACTTTTTGATCTTTTTACTCCCTTCAACCGTTGCTTTTGCTTTCGAGTCATGAACAATGCAGCAGAACAGGCACTTGCAAATGGTCAATAAAGTTGCTGGCGCTTTAAGAGATATTTCAAGAGCACTTGATTGTAGCCCTCTTCTATCGGAGCTGGCATGAAGTCTATACCATTGTTCAGGCAGCGTAAATTGAGCTCTTCGAAATACTTTGCAATGGCCTCTTGGTATTTTTCACGGACTTCTCCTGGACGCAATAGCATGCGCTCTCCGCTTTCCATATCGATGAGCTGATACGGGCGGTCTTCTAAGTCAAAAGATTTCTCGAGCCCCTCGTGGTGTACGTGAAATAAGATCACCTCGTGCTTATTGTGTTTGAGGTGTTGCAAGGCATCAAAAAGTGCATCGGTATGCGTTGGGTCGTCGAGAAGGTCTGAAAAAATAACCACCAAACTGCGCTTGTGTGTGAGCTCGGCAACTGCGTGCAGTGCAGCGATGGCCGCGGTTTGTTTTTTGCTTTTCTCTTGATACGTTAATAAACGCTTTTCGAGTTCGCTATAGAGGTAGCGGTGATGTAATAAGGAGGATTTTGCAGCGGTATGAAGCTGTAGTGTCTCATTAAAAAAACTAAGCCCTACGGCATCGCGCTGGCGCTTGAGCAGTTCAATGAGGCTGGCCGCTGCATAAACGGAATATTCAAACTTACTGATGCCTTCTTGCGGGAAGAACATAGAGCTGGAGTCGTCGATCACGATTTGACAGCGCAGGTTGGTTTCCTCTTCGTATTTTTTGGTAAAGAGTTTTTCTGATCGGCCATAAAGGCGCCAATCGATGTTGCGCGTAGACTCACCTGGGTTGTAAAGGCGATGCTCTGCAAACTCGACAGAAAAACCGTGAAATGGACTTTTGTGCAGGCCCGTGATAAAACCCTCCACGACCTGCTTGGCTAGCAATTCTAAGTTGCTAAATTGGGCCAAACGCAAGCGATCGATGGTTTTTGTCATGAAACAAAGTTAATAAACCTTCGCACAACCCAAGCAACCTCTTTGTGCTGAAAAGCGTCTTGAGCATAAATCATTGTATATGAAAACAATCTACCTACTCCTTTTTGGCCTTTTTGCCTTTACCCAACTCTGTTTTGCCCAAGTAACTGGCTTTGCAATCAATGGCCTTACTTTAGGGCCAAACGTCGTTACAACAAGTTGTGATTCAACCTTAAGCATTGGTTTTTCAGCCGTGAACCCAGCAACGAATTCAAGCAGCTATTTCGACCTCCCTTACGTCATCACAGGAAACAACTTCAGTGGTTTTCAGTTTCAAACCGTAGTTAATTGGGGAGATGGCGCAACCAGCAACTCTGGCGGAGGAACCTCCACAACGGGCACTAATATTTCCATGAACCCGCCTTTGAACCACACATACAGCACTTCTGGCACCTACACCGTCACTACTACTGTTTACAATCCGGCCAATCAAACATATGCTTACGATAGCATTCAGTATACTGTGGGTTCATGCACCGCTTATTTCTATTGCATGATCCAAGTAGACTGCAACAACGACGGCACCATTGACTCTCAAATCAATGCGCCCGTTCCGGTCACCCTTTCAAATGGTTTCAATACGTATACCGACACGCTCCAAAACAACATGTTCATGATGAACAATATTTGGGCAGGCAACTACAACATTTCTATAGACCCCGCCTGGCTCAGTGCCAACAATTATGTCATTGGCAACATCATTCCGAGCCCAAATATTTTGATCTCTACTGGTGTATCAACAACCCTCATCACCCTCAATTGCGCTTCCCAAACAACCATGCTCTGTGCAACTGGTCAGGTCTATTGCGATGCCAACGACAACGGCGTTTTAGACAACGGCGAAACACCAATTGCCAATGCCCCCATTTCGATCAATGGCACCGTTGCGTATTCCAACACGAGTGGTTTTTACAACATCAGCTACCCAGGCACCATCAATAATAGCTATGTACTGACCATGAGCGCCAATTGGCTCACCCAAAATGGCTATTCCATCCTCAACAATAACGGCAACAACGTCACCAACATCCTCGGGACTCCATGCAATAGCGGCACCCCTGGCAGCACAGTTAATTTTCCACTGAGCTGTGGCGGCAACGTAACGCCAACCTTCTGCTACGGTGGCTTCGTCTTTTGCGATGCCAATGGAAATGGCGTCATGAACGTAGGTGAAGCGCCAATTGCCGGAGCGCAAGTTCAATTATTCACGCAACCAAATTCGACAACAAGTGTGACCGTTTACACAGATTCTACTGGTTATTTCAGCTACTGTGGGCCGTTTTCTGGAACCAGCAATATCATCTTAGCGCAAGTGAGCCCAACTTGGCTCATTTACAATGGTTTTACAGGCTCAACTTCTTATACAACGCTGCAAGGTTTTGTAACTGCTCAGGTACAACCTGGCATGATTGCCGTCAATTGCGGGGGCACAACAACAGCCTGTGCCGACCTCTGGACCACCGTAACACCTTGGATTGGCTACTATCAAAATAGCACGGCTTATATCAAAATCAATTGGGGAAGTTACGGACCTGGCATCATTGGCAACTACACGCTCAGCTTTACGTATCCTGCTGGCGTCAGCCCGATTCTCTCTTCGATTCAAAACCCCAATTACACCATTTCAGGCAACACCATTACTTGGAACCTCAACAGCGCTGCGAGTAGCTTCAGCAACTACGATGTGATTTTGTTTAGCGTACCTGGTGGCCTGATCAATGGCGCACAGCACTTCTTCACTTCTACGATTACACCAACGGGCACAACAACCGACTGCGGCACCTACAACAACAACGGAAGCTTACTGCAAATCTTGGGCAACAGCTATGATCCGAACGACAAAAATACCAGCACCGACTACATGAATGACGCTTACCCATTGGGTTATCTGGACGCATTTATCGACGACGCACTCACCTACACCATTCGCTTCCAAAATACAGGTACAGCGCCCGCTCAGAACATCTACATCATCGATACGCTCAGCGCACAACTTGACTGGTCTAGCTTCACCCTTTTGGAAGCGACCCACCCCATTCAGGTGGTGAACCTTGGCAACGGCATCTTGCGTTTTGAGTTCAATCAAATTTGGTTACCAGATTCAACGAGCAACGAACCCCAAAGCCATGGTCATTTTACGTACCGCATTTCAGAAAATGCCAATAACCCGATCATGTCTACAATAGAAAACACCGCTTATATCTATTTCGACTGGAATGACCCCATTATTACCAATACAACCTTCCATCAAAATATGTGGCTCGATCAAATCGATGAGCTAAACGGCGGCCTTGCCATTTATCCGAATCCGGCGCAGACACAAATCAGCTTAGGCTTAACTGAGCCAACCCAAGTTCTCATCAAAGATATCAACGGAAAAGTGATATTCAATGAACTAGTCGGCCTTGGCCAAACCATCAATATTCAAGCATTTGAAAGTGGTGTTTACTTGATTGAAGGCGCCCAGCAAAAAGGAAAATTCATCAAATTTTAAGTAATATTTAAATGAAACACCCCTATTCAACGGATTTTACGTTTTTGGCATTGTATTTGCAAATACCTTGACGTAGTAGTTTATAGTTAGGTTATAGAAAGGGTGGTCCACCTGCTCTTTCTGGGAAAGCGGTTCTTCGGAGCCGCTTTTTTTTGACTTAAGTGTCAGTTAACCTACCTTTGAGCTGTGAAAGACAAATTGAAACAAGCCAAGAGAACCGCCTTATTCAGTGTCGTTACCAATGCGCTGCTCGCTGTCGTGAAGGGAACTGCAGGTATCATTGGTCATTCAGATGCGCTTATTGCCGACGCCATTGAATCTTGTGCCGATATTTTTTCAAGCTTTCTTGTGCTCATTGGCATTCAATACGCTAGTAAGCCCGCAGACGAAGACCACCCCTATGGACATGGCAAAGCCGAGCCCTTAGTTACTTTTGCCGTGGTCGGCTTCTTATTGGTTTCGGCAACCATCATTGCTGTAGAAAGCATCCGACATTTATCAGAAAAACAAGTACAACCCGCTTTTTTCACACTTTATGTGCTCGCAGCGATCATCCTGATCAAAGAACTGAGTTATCAGTATGTCTACCGCAAAGGACAACAAACCAATTCGACGAGCCTCAAAGCCGACGCCTGGCATCACCGCTCAGATGCCATTTCTTCCTTGATTGCATTTTTAGGAATTTTAGCTACTTTTTTATTGGGAAAAGGCTTCGAAAAAGCCGATGACTGGGCGGCGCTCATCGCTTCGTTCTTTATTGTATACAACGCCTACCGTATTTTTAGACCTGCACTCGGTGAGATCATGGACGAGCATACGCACCACGATTTAATTGATCAAATTCATGTGGCATCGGCAACAGTACCTGGCGTGCTCGGGATAGAAAAATGCTGGGCGCGCAAAAACGGCATGACGTATGTGGTGGACCTTCATTTAGAGCTAGATGGCAACCTGAGTGTAACCGAGGGGCATGCTATTTCTCACGCGCTCAAAGATCACCTGATGCAAGAATTTCCTTATTTAACGGAGATACTCATTCATATCGAGCCCGCTCCACATTTGAATTAACCCTTTTGTTTGGTCTGGGAATAGCCTTCTTTACGCAGTAAATCATAGATCTTTTGCTTGAAGTTACCTTGGATCAAAATTTCGTTATCCTTGACGCTTCCGCCCACGCCGCACTTGCTTTTCAGTATTTTTCCGAGTTCTTTGAGGTCGTCTTCGGCACCAACAAATCCTTCGATAAGGGTCACTTCTTTACCTGCGCGCTGCTTGCGATCAATGCTGACATATAGCCGCTGTTGCTGAGGCGCAAGTGTCTGAATGTCTTCTTCTTGCTCAAATTCGTAGCTAAAATCTGGATTGGTACTGTAGACCACATTCTGAATTTTCTGTTGCTTTTTTGCCATAATACAAAGGTATAAATTCTTGTAAACTTGAAAAGTTATACACTTGCATACGCGCGCCGGCTTCTGGGCGTTAATAGCAAACATGAAAGAAGCATTTAATCTCCAACAACTCAGCGATACCGAATTGCTCTCGTTAGTCTGTGCGCAACAGTATCCTGCTAAACAAGACAGCCTGATAGAGCGCACTTGGCGCTGGCATCAGCAAGATTGGCGCACCCTGGCCAAAAGCAGCGAATGGGACTTACTCGAAATATATGGCATTGAGCAGCAAATGGCGCGGCGGATCATGGGTATTTTTGAAATCAGCCGGCGCTACCAAAGTGCACCCGTGCGCAAACGCTGCAGCATCAAAACCTCTAGAGACGTATATGATTTAATGCAGCTCAAATTGGCCGACCTCGATCACGAACAATTTTTTGTACTCTACCTGAATTTCTCCAATGAAATCATTGAACTTTCGCAATTGAGTATTGGAGGTCGGCACAGCACAATAGCCGATGCCAAGCGTATTTTTCAGCAAGCGCTGCGCTGTGCGGCCACAGGTCTGATTTTGTGCCACAACCATCCGAGTGGGCACTGCCAACCGAGTACACAAGATCGGGCCCTCACCAAAGACATCAATGAATTTGCCAAGCTGATCGACATGAAGCTCCTCGACCACGTCATTTTCACAGATAATGGCTATTTTAGCTTCGCCGATGAAGGCATCTTGTAAAAATGACCAAAAAGAAAATCCTCACCGTTATTGGGGCCCGACCTCAAATCATCAAAGCGGCGGCACTCAGCCGTGCCATCAGTACCCATTTCAAGGACCAACTCGAGGAAATCCTCGTCCACACCGGCCAACACTACGATGAAAACATGTCTGCTGTTTTCTTCGATGAACTCGGCATCCCAAAACCTCACTACAATTTAGCAGTGGGCAGCGGCACACACGGCCACATGACCGCGGCCATGCTCAGTGGTATAGAAAGCATCTTAGCACAAGAAAAACCTGCAGCGGTAATCATTTACGGCGACACCAATTCAACAATAGCTGCCGCGTTGGCTGCCGCCAAAATACACATTCCGGTGGTGCATATTGAAGCGGGTTTGCGGAGCTTTCACAAGGCCATGCCCGAAGAAATCAACCGCATTGCGGCAGACCACATGAGTACTTTGCTTTTCGTGCCCACTCAAGCTGGCATGAACAATTTGGCCAAAGAAGGATTTGAACTCAAGCACAAAGCCAAGGCAACAATTGATGCCCCAAATGTATACCATTGCGGCGACGTCATGTACGACAACAGCCTTTACTTTGCCGAACTGAGCGCTCAAAAATCTACAATCATTTCTGATTTATCCCTGAACAACCTTCCTTTCATTTTATGTACCATTCACCGCGACAACAACACCGATGATGCCACTGCGCTGCAAGGCATCTTTGAAGCTTTACTCGAATTGGTGAAAAGGACACAAATGGCTGTGATTCTTCCCCTGCATCCACGAACAAGAGGGAAAATTCAGTCGCTATTAAGCCCCGAATTTCAAGAACAATTGAAAGCTGAAACACGCATTCAACTCATTGAACCTGCTGGCTTCCTGGACATGATTGCCCTTGAAAAAAACGCGCGCTTGATTGTTACAGATAGCGGGGGCGTGCAAAAAGAAGCCTATTTCTTTGCCAAGCCTTGCGTTATTTTGCGCGAGCAAACCGAATGGGTTGAGGTTGTAGCAGCGGGCGCGGCTATTCTTACGGGTGCCCACACAGACCGCATCTTGAGCGCTGCCCAACAGCTCCTTACTTTGGAAATCCAGACAGACCCCGCTATTTTTGGCGATGGACATGCTGCTCACTTTATTTGTGAAAAAATTTGCACTGATTTGCCGTGCTGATCTATGTAGAATATATCACTGAGCGTTTGCTCTACACGCTTAGCTTCGTCTTTGGAGACCGCAAAATTGCGTACCAACTGACCAATGATGGCATTGCTTTTATGGCCGAAAAAGGTCCTAAAATCAATTACTCGAATAGAGATTTTGTAGACGGTTTTCAAATTATTCCAGCAAGGATTCTTTTTGAGGATGAGCTGCTAAACGAAGCTCCGACAAAAGGACAATACGAAGGCATCACTTGCTTGAGCTTTCAAGACACGCCCGACGTACTAGGCTCCATCTTTTACGTCTTGAGCCGAATGGAAGAATACAACAGCCCGCATACGGATGGGCTGGGTCGTTACAAAGCCAGTGCGTCTATTCTACACAAAAATGACTGGTTGCAAGAACCCATTTGCGACCGTTGGAGCAACGCCTTGATCCAAGTGCTTGAGCAAAAATTAAATGGCAGCCTAAACGCGCAAAAGCCACGTTTTACCTTTCAGCCTACCTTTGACATCGACAACACCTTTGCATACGCGCACAAAAACACAATTCGCACGTTTTTTGCCAATGCCAAAGACCTCATTTACGGACGCACATCCCGACGCCAAGACCGCCAACAGGTCAGGCAAGGCCGCAGCAAAGACCCTTACGACACTTTTGAGCAAATTGCAGCACTCGCACAACACTTTGAAGACACCAAAGTATTCTGGCTACTCGGCAATTACACCAAGCTCGACAAAAACCTCTCGCACCTCAATCTGGCACAGCAAGAAAAGATCAAACAAATTGCCGCCTGTGCAGAAATTGGCATGCACGGCAGTTCATTGACGCCCTTCAATGTGCAGCAGCTCGAAATCGAAATCCAAAGGCTCGAACAAATCATCGGGTATCGCCCCAATAGCAACCGCCAACATTTTTTACTGCTGCGCCTGCCGGCTACCTACCAAAACCTCATCAAGGTTGGCATTACCCACGACTACACAATGGGCTACGCAGAGCAAACTGGCTTTAGGGCCGGTACAGCACGTTGCTTCAAGTGGTTTGATTTGCAAAAGAATGAAGTAACGGGCCTCAACATCCATCCTTTCGTGTACATGGACGGCACGCTACTAGAATACCTTCAACTCAGCCCAGACGAGGCTAAAATGCGCATCAGGGCGCTCTACCAAGAAGTACAGAAATACGGCGGGGCATTCAGCTTTTTATGGCACAACGAAACGATTTCAGGCTACCAACATTGGGCGCCTTACCAAGAAGTTTTCAAGGAAAATTTTGTTTTGAACGAAGTAAGAAGCAGTGCCAATTAGCACCTACTCTTTTCCGATTTTTTTGTAGGATTCGCAAGAACGCAGCTCTTCGAGCATTTGTTCCTTCTCTGCAGCCGTTTTGTTGGCATCCATGTTTTCGCATTTATTGAGTGGCTCCTCGTATTTTTTGAGCAGTTTGTCTATGGACTCACCTTTGGCCTCAGCGGCTTTGAGCGCGTTGGTCATTTCGAGCCACTGATCTGCACATTCACAAACTTCGGACTGGCAAGAAGCCAAGAACAAAAGACCAGAAAAAAGTACAATTTTTTGAAACATAGTTGGATAGTTTAATAAAAACAGCCGCCACCTTTTCCGAGTCGAAAAGTCAGGGTTGCACCCGCGTAAACATACCAATCTTTGGTGCTGCTGGTGCCGCGTTTGCCAAAACGATTACCATCTAGGCTTTGGTTGGATAGCGCTGCCGACAAATCTGAAACTTCATCTTCTAGCACTTGCGGGTCTGTATAAAAATCTGAACCGACGTCGTCGAGGTAGTCTGTAAAGGTTTTGCGGATGGAGAGGTCGAGGTTGAAAGTGGCCATTTTGCCCATGCTCACCTTTATACCCATGCCTAAAGGAACACAAAGTTGGTAAAGGTTATAGGGCTTTTGGGCATTTGCACTGGTGCCTTGGCCTTCTGTTGCGAGCGGTTGGAGGTCTTGCCAAGCGCCATTGTAATAAGTTTGCGGATTCATGTGGAAAACGCCAATTTGGGCCAACAAATAGGCTGTTGCCGGATAACGGCTGCTGCCAAATTGAAAAGGCACGTAATGAAATTCTAGGCCCGTTGCGACTTCGTGCAGTGTGGACTTGAAACTCAGGTTGCGATTGACCAACAAAGGATAAGGCGAAGTAGAATCTGCGGCTGAAATTCGACCATAAAGGTAGGTGCAGCGCAGCGTGAGGCGATTGTTGAAGTTGTAGCGGTAAATAAGGCCACCCGCCAAAGCGGCATTAATGAATTGTCTGTAGGGATTGAGGTCGCCGAGGTAGTAGGTCTGGCCTACATGGAAACCGAGCTCGGATCGAGAGAAAAAAGTGCGTTTTTGTGCTTGCAACTGGGTCGCAAGCACTAAAAACAGCAGTATAAAAGCCTTTTTCATCGTTAGGTGAACGTAAAATTGGCGAATTTATTATTATTTGCCAGAACGTTTGCGATCAGTTTCTTTCAAAAAGATTTTACGGATGCGCAAACCTTTAGGCGTAACCTCTACGTATTCATCGGATTGGATGTATTCCAAACACTCTTCCAAACTGAACACTTTAGGTGGCGCCAAACGCACTTTGTCGTCTGAACCTGAAGCACGCATGTTGGTGAGTTTTTTGGTTTTGGTCACATTCACACACAAATCACCGGCGCGAGAGTTCTCACCAATTACCTGGCCTTCATAGATGTCTTCGTTAGGAGCAATAAAGAACTTACCGCGCTCTTGAAGGTTGTTGAGTGAGAAAGGAATAGATGTACCTTGCTCGAGAGAAATCAAGGAACCGTTCTGACGACCTGGGATCTCGCCTTTGTAAGGCTGGTATTCTAAGAAGCGGTGGTTCATGATGGCCTCACCTGCAGTTTGCGTCAGGAGGTAATTGCGCAAACCGATGATGCCACGCGATGGGATCTGAAAAGTAACGATCATGCGTTCGCCTTTCGGTACCATGTTGGTCATCTCGCCTTTGCGGCGCGTAACGGCTTCAACGGCTGTTCCGCTATTCACTTCAGGAAGGTCAATGGTGAGTTCTTCTACTGGTTCGCACTTCACACCATCAATTTCTTTGATGATGACTTGTGGCTGACCAACTTGGAGCTCATAACCTTCTCTGCGCATGGTTTCAATCAAGACAGAAAGGTGCAATACGCCACGACCAAAAACCATCCATTTGTCGGCTTTGTCGGTTTCGTTCACGCGAAGTGCAAGGTTTTTCTCGAGTTCTTTGTTGAGGCGATCAGAAATGTGACGGGAGGTCACAAACTTACCTTCTTTACCAAAGAAAGGAGAATCGTTGATGGAGAACAACATACTCATGGTAGGTTCGTCCATTTTGATAGTTGGAAGTGGCTCTGGGTTGTCGGCATCACAGATAGAGTCACCGATTTCAAAACCTTCAATACCGGTTACCGCACAGAGGTCGCCAGGTTGTACTTCGCTTACTTTCATGCGCTCGATGCCTTCAAATACAAACACCTCTTTGATGCGGTGCTTCTCCTGACGGCCATCGGACTTCGTTAAAATGATGGGTTGATTTTCTTTGATCACACCACGTGTGAGGCGACCAATTGCAATACGTCCAACGTAAGATGAAAAATCTAGGGAAGTCACGAGCATTTGGGTATTTCCTTCTTCAATTTCAAGTGGTGGGAAGTAGTCCAAAATTTGATCGAGCAAAGGCGTGATGCTGTCTGTAGGTTGTTTCCAATCCGTAGACATCCAGCCATTTTTTGCCGAACCGTAGATAGTTGGGAAGTCGAGCTGCTCTTCTGTAGCGTCTAACTCAAACATGAGGTCGAATACTTTTTCGTGGACTTCTTCTGGCGTACAGTTTTCTTTGTCTACTTTGTTGATCACGAGCAAAGGCTTGAGGCCCATTGAAAGGGCTTTACCAAGTACAAAACGCGTTTGGGGCATTGGGCCTTCAAAAGCATCTACCAACAAACAAACACCGTCGGCCATGTTGAGTACGCGCTCTACTTCACCACCGAAGTCGGCGTGACCCGGGGTGTCGATGATGTTGATTTTGGTGCCTTTGTAAGTTACCGAAACGTTTTTAGAAACAATGGTGATACCGCGTTCGCGCTCTAGATCGTTGTTGTCCATGATGAGTTCGCCGGTCATGCGGTCGCGCTCGTTGACAACTTGGCCCGCTTCGATCATTTTGTCAACAAGGGTAGTTTTACCGTGGTCAACGTGGGCAATAATGGCAATATTTCTGATTTCCATATGGATAATTGTATGGGTAAGGAGAATTAATAATTATTTTTTTTGGCGCCGTAACTGCGATCGCGGTCAAAACCACCTGAACGTTTTTTGTCAAAACCACCTTTTTTCTCGAAGCCGCCTTTTTTCTCAAAGCCTGGCTTTCTGTCGAAACCTGGTTTACCGCCACCAAATGAACCCGGGCCTCTTTTAGAGCCTGGTCCTTTTGAGAAACGGCGCTCGCCGCGGTCGTCGCCACCACCACCCTGACCGGGAGCAGTTACTTCGATCGAAACTTTGTGGCCTTCGAATTCGTAGCCATCGACGTTTTTCAAGATTTTTTGCGTGTGCTCGTCATCTGCCTCAATGAAAGAGAAAGAGGTCATGATGTCGATGCGGCCAAGTGCCTTAGAGTTGAGGCCAGTGGCATCGCAGATGATGCGAACCATAGCGCCCGGATTGAGTCCGTCTCTACGGCCAAGATTGACAAAGAAGCGTGTTTTACCTTCTTCGCGTGCTCGGCTCTTGCGATCGGTGTTGCGCTCTGGGCGCTCGCGGTCGTCTTTGCTTGCAGCGGCGTTGAGGTCACCAGCGCGCTCGTAGTAGTCGATGAAACGATTGAATTCAGCAGAAACAAAACGCTTAATGACTTCTTCTTTGCTCAGGTCTTTGAAAGAGTCGAGGATTTGCTCCATGAATGGTGCGATATCGGCTTCTTTGACTTCTGTAGCAATGGTGCTGTCGATGAGTTTTTTCAATTGGATCTCGCAGATCTCGGCAGGATTAGGAATCTGACCTTGTGTGAAGGTCGTGCGCATTTGGCGCTCGATGGCTTTGATCTTGACGTTTTCACGGGTATTGACCAACACCAAAGACTGTCCTTTTTTACCAGCGCGTGCGGTACGGCCACTACGGTGTGTGTAGTTTTCGATGTCGTCTGGAAGGTTGTAGTTGATGACGTGTGTGATATTGTTGATGTCTAAACCACGAGCGGCAACGTCTGTTGCAACGAGGATCTGAAGTTCTTTTGAACGAAAACGCTCCATCACGCGGTCGCGCATGGCTTGGGTGAGGTCGCCGTGGAGCGGCTCTGCGTTGTAACCATCGCGGGCCAATTTCATGGCAACCGTGGCGGTTTCGTTCTTGGTGCGGCAGAAAATAAGGCCGTAAATAGTAGGATTGAAATCGATCAAGCGTTTAACGGCATCGTAGCGATCGCGTTCTTTAACTGAATAATAGATGTGCTCGATGTTTTCGTTACTTTGGTTTTTGTGACCAATAGAAACCTCGAGTGGGTCGGTCATGTAGGTACGTGCAATACGCGCTACTTCGTTTGGCATTGTTGCCGAAAACAACCATACGTTTTTGTCGATAGGCGTTTGTTCGAGGATCATGTCGATGTCCTCTTTGAAACCCATATTGAGCATTTCGTCGGCTTCGTCTAGAATGACGTATTTGATTTGGCCCAATTGAATCACCTTGCGGTTGATGAGGTCGACCAAACGACCTGGTGTTGCCACGATAATCGACGTTCCTTTTTTAACGTTCGAAATTTGGGTACGGATATCGGTTCCGCCGTACACTGCTGTGATATTGCCATCTAGATATTTCGCAAAAACGTTGAGGTCTTTGGTGATCTGAAGGCAGAGCTCGCGTGTAGGGCAAATGATGACCCCTTGTGGCAGGCGTGCTGCGTTATCAATGTTATTAATCAACGGCAAACCGAATGCGGCCGTTTTACCTGTACCGGTCTGCGCCAGACCGACAAAATCGCAATCTTCTCCTAATAGATAGGGAATTGCTTGTTCCTGGATGGGGGTCGGTGCTTCAAAACCCAATTCTGTCAACGACTTCAGCACCTCTCGCCTTAATCCCAGTTCTTCAAATGTCATGTATTCTTTTTAAAATTAGGTGCAAAGGTACGTATATTATAAGGATTCAATGTTAATAAGTTGATATATAGTGTTAAAAAAAATATAATTCTGTAAACTATTTATGGATTTGATTGTATGTGGGGTGCTTTACAATGAACTGCACGCAGACTAAACTCGCATTCTTATTGATATCGATTTCATTTGACTTTGAGCTGAATCATTCGTGAGGTTTTCATTGCGTCAAGTACGTAATATTACTGCTGATATCTATTTCCAAAATTTTACTTTTGGCATTTACGATTTGAAAGAAAATTTTGCAGTACAGAGTTAGACATGAATGAACAAAAAAAATATTGTACCTTTACTATCTATTTTAAGAAACAAATCTTTTTATCATTCGTTGAAGCGAGCTTAATTAGATTCAACAATACTCAAAATAATACACCTCCCATGCCTATCTTAGATGCACACTTGGGGGGTTTTTTCTTTTCTGGACATGCGTAAATTAAGCTACAACAAAGCACCATTGTCCATAGCTAACCAAAGAGCTCTTTTGGAAAGCAGAGGTTTAACTATAAAAAACCGCATTAAAGCAGAGAAGTATTTAAGCGTCATAAGTTATTACCGATTGAGCGCCTATTTTCTTCCTTACCAAAAGACTAAAGACACATTTAATCCAGGATGTACTTTCGAGCAGATTATTGATACATATTCATTTGATAGGGAATTGCGATTGCTTGTTTTTGATTGTATTGAACGCATCGAGGTAGCTATTAGAACACAACTGGTGCAAATAATGTCTCTGAAGTATCAGGATGCTCATTGGCAAGATAATCAAGTTCATTTTATCATCCCCTTTTACAATAAAATCGGGAATAAGGTCGACCCCTACTCTGACTTTCAAGCTTTGATTTCCAAGGCAAAATCGGCATATAATCCAGAGGTGTTTATCAAGCATTACATCGAAACTTACAATAGTCCAGCTAATCCACCAGCCTGGATGTGTTTTGAGCTACTAACCATTGGTGAATTATCTCACATTTATCGCGGGCTAAAAAACAATGCCGACAAAAAAGAAATCGCAAATTTCTTTGGTGTGCACCATACTGTGTTTATTTCATGGTTACACAGCTTAACCTATGTTCGTAATATTTGTGCGCATCACGCACGTCTTTGGAACAAAGACTTAGCAATTGAGCCAGAAATCCTACTAAAACCTCGTGAAAATTGGATTTCAGTGCCATTTCAAAACAACTCACGTACCTTTTATTTTCTTTGCATACTGAAGTATCTACTGCAACGTGCAAATCCTAAAAACTCGTTGAAATTGAAATTAGAAGCATTGTTTCAAAAATACCCTCAAATCCCCATTCGCTTTATGGGCATACCCAGTGTTGGCGGAAACAGTGCGGAATTGTTGGACTGGAAAAACGAACCCTTATGGAAATAAAATATTTCAAACTTCTTTAAAATGATTAATTTAAAACCATGAAATTACAATTCATCTTCAGCGTTTTAATCCAACTTTTAGTGGTAGGAGCTGTGCAGGCCCAACGCGTCACGCCACTCTTCAACGATATCTCCGTAGATTCTGTGCTCAAGCCCAAAATGTGGGCCTCCAAAATTGCGTTTGATCCTATTTCGGAGCACTTGTTTTACACGACGGCTGGGGGTGATATCTATGAAGTATTGGAAGATTCCAAAACCGATGTGTTGCGCTACACCGCTACCGATCATGGGATTGCCAAAGTTCAGGGGCTTTGTTTTGTGGATAGTACGGTATTTTTGTCGGGCAATATTTGGTATCCCAACTTTGGCATTGGGCTGATTGTGAAAGGCGTGCTGCAGGTCAATGGAACCAGGGAATGGACTACCATTTTGACCACTACCACCTACCCCACGAGCAGCGCCTCGGGCGACCACGGCTTTACGGGGATTACCGCCGATCCGCAAAAAGAATATTTGTATTTTTCGGGCGGGTCTAGAACTTCATTTGGTGAGGTACAAAGCAGTAATGGTACGTATCCGGGTTTGCGCGAGCAGGCCATCACGAGTAAAATTTACCGCATTCCTATAGATGCCGCCAATATTTACCTCAACAACGACAGCACATGGATCCAGAGTACTGGCTATGTGTTTGCGGAGGGTACGCGAAATGCGTATTCCATGGCCTTCAACGGACAAAACCAACTTTTTGCCATTGACAACGCAGGTGAGCGCGACGACCCCGAAGAACTCAACTGGATCCAAGAAGGGCGGCATTATGGCTTTCCGTGGCGGATCGGCGGCAACGCCAACCCCTTGAGCAATCCGAACTACGACGCAACTCAGGACCCGCTAATCAACCCAAGTAACGGAGCGTTTTTGGCGGGGCATTTTGACGCCGATCCGCAATTTCCGGCGCCGCCTGCTGGCGTTGTTTTTACCGAACCAATTGCCAATTACGGCTCAGCTGCGGATTACTACAAAGAAGAAGGAACGGGGCAAATCAAAAAAGCGAGTGAAAGCGGCGTTCCGGTGCGCACCTTTACTGCACACCGCTCCCCTTTGGGCTTGGTCATCGACAAAGACGAGCAACTCGGGGGCGCCTATAGCGGCAACGGCTTTGTGTTGAGCTTTATGCCGGGCGGCGACAGCACGGGCTTTTCACCGATTTCGCCTTGGGGCTCGGCGTGTCCGTTTGTCGATCCGTCTAGAGAACTCGTGATGCTGCGCTTTGCTTATGACTCAACACTCAGCACATACGGTATCTATACCACCAACGTAGCCACGGGCTTTTACCTCCCTGTAGATGCGGTACAGGTGGGCAACGCTATTTACGTCATTGAAAA
This sequence comes from Bacteroidota bacterium, assembly GCA_041168605.1. Classification (GTDB taxonomy): domain Bacteria; phylum Bacteroidota; class Bacteroidia; order Flavobacteriales_D; family Crocinitomicaceae; genus UBA952. Next base: position 82,265 of record JBEEKN010000001.1, read on the forward strand.
CAACGGCGAGCTCTGGAAGATCAACTTTCCAGCAGCCCAAACGCCACCCTCCGGATTTTCCGCAACGAACTTCGTGTATCCGAACCCGAGTGCTAATGGTTTCAATTTGTATTTTCCAAATCCCAATCAGCAAAAACGTCATTTTGAGTTATTGAGTATGGACGGGAAAGTCATTTATCAGTCTGATGATTTTACGACGGAATTCTATCAGAGTGATATTTCTAACTTTTCACAAGGAGGATATTATATTCAACTAATTGCCGATGGCGAGCTCATAGCGAGGCAAAAGATTGTCTTTAATTGAGCCGCCGAGCGCTGTGTAAACGTTATTTTTCTATTTTTGAAGACTTTTAAAACGAAAATCAAACTATGCAACTCAGCGGTATCATTGCCATTTCAGGAAGACCAGGTCTTTTCAAGGTCATTGCTCAAAGTAAAAACAGCGTTATTGTCGAATCAATGATCGATAAAAAACGTTTCCCGGCTTATGCCACAGAACGCATCTCTACCCTAGATGACATCAGTGTTTTTACCCATGACGAAGACGTCAAACTGACCGAAATCTTTGCCAAAATGCTCGAGTTGTATCCAACTGAAGCGCCTTCGCACAAAGCTGACATCAAAGAACTAGAAGCCGAATTAGCGAAGTTTCTACCCAACTGGGACCAAGACCGCGTGTATCCTTCAGACGTGCGCAAACTTTTTCAGTGGTATAATTTATTGATCAAAGCTGGTGCTTTTGAAGCCGCCGCAACCGAAGAAGCCACTGCTGCCAAAGAAGTAAAGGCGCCAAAAGCTGAAACAGCCAAAAAGAAAGCGCCGAGCGCAGCACCGTCGGCCAAAGCAGCCAAGCCCGCCGCATCTAAGAAACCAACAGCCGTAAAGACCGGTTCTTCTAGAGGAAAATAACATGAAAATTCAAAAAGCAGCGCGCCAGTTTCTACCCGAAGACCTGGCCATTACCGATTTTGGGGTACTCACCCCCTACTTTCAAGCATTATTGGAGCGCCAAATCACAAACTTGGCCGAATTTGACCGCTGGCTTTTAGACCGCTCTGAACTCGATGCGGTACTTGAAGAAGACCTCGCTTGGCGTTACATTCGCATGAGCATCAATACCGCCGATACCGACCTCAGAGCTGCTTACACCGCTTTTGTGACCCAAATACAGCCAGAACTTGCGCCCCTAGAAGACCAACTCAATCAAAAATTGATGGCACTGCCTTTTTTAGAGGAGCGCACAGACAGCGCGCACCAAATCTATTTTAGAAGTGTGCGTACCGCGCTCGATTTATATCGCGAAGAGAACATTGCTATAGAAGCCGCTTTAAACGAAGAAGCGCAACAATACGGCGCCATTAGCGCAGCCCAAACCATCGAACACAACGGTGAAAACCTGACCCTGCAGCAGGCCGCACTCTTGCTCAAAGACCAAGATGAAACGCTGCGCAAAAGCATTTTTGACAAAATGGCGGAGGTCCGTAGAAAAGACCGCGCCGCGCTAGACGCCCTTTATACGTCACTGATAGAAAAAAGACAGCAACTCGCTGCCAATGCTGGCTTTGACAACTACCGCGACTACAAGTTTGTCGCTATGGGGCGCTTTGACTACACCAAAGCCGATTGCTACGCTTTTCACGAAGCCATCAAAACCCATATTGTGCCGCTGGTCAAGGAGATCCAAGCGCAGCGCCTGCAGAAACTCGGCAAAACAAAATTCAAACCCTGGGACCTCGATGTAGATCCTGAAGGCAAACCCGCCCTCAAACCTTTCAAAGACGGCAGCGAAATGTTGCGCGGCACAATTGCGATGTTTGAGCGCATTGACCAATATTTTGGCGATTGCCTGCACGTTATGGACGAACTTGGGCACCTCGATTTAGATTCCAAGACAGGCAAAGCACCGGGTGGCTACAACTATCCGCTGTACGAAATTGGCGTGCCGTTTATTTTTATGAATGCGGTGGGCACTCAACGCGACCTCGAAACCATGGTACACGAAGGCGGCCATGCCATCCACTCCTTTTTGAGCCGAGACCTCAGCCTCACTGCCTTTAAAAACCTGCCTTCAGAAGTTGCAGAATTGGCCTCGATGTCGATGGAACTTTTGAGCATGCCGCAGTGGTCGGAGTTTTACGATGAAACTGCACACAAACGCGCCATGCGCGAACAACTCGAAGGCACCTTAAAAGTCTTGCCTTGGATTGCGCAAATCGATGCGTTTCAGCATTGGATCTATGAAAATCCAACACATAGCCTCGCCGATCGCGCAGCGCATTGGCAAAAACTATCGACAGATTTTGGTACCGGGCTCACCGATTGGGCTGGCTACGAAGATTTGGTAGAAAGCGCCTGGCAACGTCAATTGCATTTATTTGAAGTGCCGTTCTACTATATCGAATACGGCATTGCCCAACTCGGCGCGCTAGGCGTCTGGAAAAACAGCCTCGAAAATTACCCAACGGCAATTGCCAATTATAAAAAAGCCCTGGCATTGGGTTACACCACTTCTATGTCTGATATTTATGAGACTGCAGGAGTACCCTTTGATTTTTCATCTGAGCGCCTGCAAACTTTGGCACATTTTATCCAGAGTGAATTGAAAAAAATGAATTAGTTGTGGCAGGATTGTACAGTAAATTAAAATTCTCTTTATATTTGCACCCGCACATGGCGAGATAGCTCAGTTGGTTAGAGCGTAGGATTCATAACCCTAAGGTCCCGAGTTCAACTCTCGGTCTCGCTACTTTAAAAGGCTCCAATTGAGGAGCCTTTTTTATTTCATCTCCTTTTTGTTGCATTTTTCGCAAGTGATTTTTTAGCGTTTGCTAGATTTGATTTCTTCAAGCTCCGATTCTTTTGTAATCTTGTCTTATGCGTTTTCAATTTTACTTAATTTTTATACTTTTTACTTTGATGGGCAAGCAGTTGCAGGCTGCCACATCAGGCTTTGAATTGTATTTGTTCGTTTACAGCAGCGCCCAAACTACTTCAGGTGCCGGACACATCAGTTTTGCTTTTGGGCCAGACAGCTCGGCATTGACCTATTACACAAAGTATCGAAAAGCCGATGGCGGTTGTTTCAAACTCAAGAATATTTCCTTCCACAAAGCTTTTAGCTACGACAAGCTCGAACTCAAGCACCAAAGTCAGGTGCCCGCACTCGTGCTCAAGTTAAAGGCCCAAGACCCCGACCTCACCAAATTAGAGCAGCTCAGCGATTACTGGAACCTCGAAAAACCCTGGACGCTATTCATCAACAACTGCACCGATGCCCTAAAACGCACGCTGCGCAAATCGCATATCAATCCAGGCTTGGCGTTTTTGATCAGTACACCCAACGAACTCATCGAAGATTTATACGACCACCACCTCATCAACTTCAAAAACCAAGAATTTGAGGTTGTTTATGGCGATTTACTAGCATACTTGAAATCCGAGCCCAATGCCGTCCCACAAACCTTATTTGGTAAACCTGCTGCTCGAAAAAACAAGCCCAAACAGAAAGAAGCCATTGTCATCCTCACAGGTTTTGGTTCGAAATACCATTCTCTACACGCGCTCAAAAAACAATTTGGCGTATACAACTACGACGTGTTTGTGCCGCGCTATATTTCACGTCAATCTATCGATCAAACGGTTTCCAATTTTGCGGACTTTTGGAAAAAAGAAAACCTTGACAACTACGACAGCGTTCATGTGTTTGCATATATCGTTGGTTCTTGGACCATCAATTCTTGGATTGCCGACAACGGACCAGCCAACATTGCGACGATCGTCTATGACCGGAGCACCTTGCAGGAACGCGCACCTTATGTGTTGGTTAAAGATATGAAATTGGTCAATTTTTTACTTTTTGGGCCCGTGATGCAAGACCTCATCGACACGCCATACCCTGCGCTCTTCCATCCAGAAATAGAGAAGGGAATCCTACTAGAAACTTATGCTACCAATACGGTCAGAAAACACCAAGAGACTGCCGCTGCCCCCGGCCCTTTTTGCTGGGACATTTCATGTTTTGGACAGACCTATACTGATTTTAGGTATGTTCCTATGAACCATGACCAAATGTATACCCATCCTGAAGTTTTCCACGAAGCGGTCATTTATTTCATCGAAAACAAGCAATTCGGACCTCATTTTGAAAATGTTGGCCCAGTTGCCGATCCATTTATCAAACACAAACCATGATTTCCGTCTACCAACTCAAGCCGCGCTTTCAAGCCTTGTTACAGCCCGTTCTCAGGCGGCTTCGCAACTGGGGTTTTACGCCAAATAGCCTGACCATCATTGCGTTTCTTTTGTCTTTGGCAATGGGATGTTATAGTGTTTATGGCGAGCGCCAAATAGCTTTATTACTCGTACCTGTATGTTTGTTGCTGCGCATGGCGCTCAATGCCTTGGATGGCATGATGGCACGGCAGTTTAATCTGCAAAGTAAATTAGGTGCTGTCCTCAACGAAATGGGCGATGTCCTTTCGGACATTGTGCTGTACTACCCACTTTACTTGCTGTTTTCCATGGACCAAGTTTGGATCATGTGGTTTCTGCTTTTGAGTGTGCTCAATGAATTTGCCGGTTTACTCGGCCAAGCCTTGGGTGGAGCGCGCCGCTATGATGGCCCCATGGGTAAATCTGACCGCGCATTGGTGGTAGGCATACTCAGCTTGTTGTTTTGGTTCAAGGCGCCCATCTTTGGATATCTTACTTGGATTTGGTTGCTTATTTTTGGCTTGCTCTGCTGGAGCACCTTCAAAAGATTGAGAAATGCAGTACTTTAAAGACATGAATGAAATCCAACAAATGATCTTAGTGATCTTGGGTGTGCTCGTATTTGCCAGCACGCTTTTTTGGATTTGGAAAAAAATCAAGCCCGGCCCTCAGGTAGATGAACTCATCACGCGCACTAAATCTTGGTGGGTCATGGCGAGTATTTTCATCACTGCTGCGTTGGTGCATCCAGTTGTCTCTTTTATCGCATTCGCCTTTTTATCGTTTGCCGCACTGCGCGAAATATCGAGCATCAGTAAAAATGCCAGAATAGAAGACCGCAGCGTTATTTTCTGGGCTTATTTGGCCATCCCCGTGCAGTATTTTTTCGCTTACATGGGCTGGTTTGCACCGTTTGTTGTATTTATCCCGGTGTTTATGTTTACCTGGATTCCCTTTTTACTCGTCTTGAAAGGTCATACAGAAGACATCGCCCGTTCGATGAGTGTGATCCCCACCCACTTGATGCTAACGGTGTTTTCGATCAGCCACTTGGCCTATTTACTTTCCTTACCCGAACTCAACGGCGCAGGAGCAGGCGGCCGAGGGCTGTTACTTTATGTGGTGTTTCTGACCGAAATGAACGACGTGTTTCAATTTACTTGGGGCAAACTTTTGGGCCGACACAAAATCATCGAAAAAATCAGTCCTAACAAAACTTGGGAAGGTTTCATCGGTGGCTTGTTGAGCACAGTTGCCGCCGCATTTTTACTGCGTTTTCTCACGCCCTTTGATACCCTAGAAGCACTTGGTGCCGGCCTGCTCATCGCTTGTTCGGGTTTTGTTGGCGACATCATTGTATCTGCTATCAAAAGAGATTTCGGACTCAAAGACACCGGCACCGCCATCAAAGGCCATGGCGGCATCTTAGACCGCATCGACTCGCTAGCCATCAGCTCACCATTTTTCTTTTATTACGTCTACCTTCTTTACATCGTTAGATGAAGCACCTGTTGTTAATTCTGATTTACAAAGGCCTGATGCCGCTCTTTTTAAAACTCATTGGTGTCAAAATAGTTCCCAAAAAACCTTTTCAGCCAAATGCGCAATATATTATTGTCGCCAACCACAACAGCCACATCGATACCATGGCGCTGATGTCGAGCATTCCTGCCAAAGACCTCAAGCGAACGCATCCGGTAGCCGCCGCCACCTACTTTGGTAAGAATAGCTGGCTTGCGGTACTCTCCAAGCTTTTTGTAAATACTATTCTCATCAAACGCAGCGAAGAAGGCGGCGAATCCACAGCATTAGACGTACTCGATAGCTACCTCTCAAAAGGCCATTCGCTGATCATCTTCCCCGAGGGATCGAGAGGCGAACCCGAAAAAATGCAAGCTTTTCGCAAAGGAATTGGCGTGCTGCTCCAACGCAACCCGCAGGTCCCATTTGTTCCGGTTTACATCCAAGGAACCGGCAAAATCTTACCGAAAGGCGAGCGCTTAATTGTACCGTATGATGCGCAGCTCATTTTTGGACCAGCAAGACACACCTCCTTCACGCAAGTAGCTGAAATAGTGGATGAAATCAAGCAGGCTATTTTAGATTTAAAAAGATGATCAAAGGATTACAAATAAATACTGCGCAGTTCATCTCCTAATTGATGCAGCGCTTTTTCTATTTTTAGTCTTTGTGCTTTTCGCGGCTTTTTCAAGCCAGTCGCATAATGACTCATTTGCAGCTGATTGATGCCCGTCAGCCGTTCAAAAGCAGCATTGGTAAGTATACCTTTGAAATAATTGAGTAGGCTAATGACATCAAAATGGTATTCAAAAGCAATTTGTTGAGAAGGCAGATTTCCTAACTCTTGCTGAAGGCAGAGTCCTTCTAGCATCGATTGTTTTGCCTCTTGAACAGTCACTCCAACACCGCTCACGCCTTCAAGTTCAGGAGCGTACGCCCAGTAAGCATCTTTACTGCGTTCAATAATTGCTTTATAAACTATGCTTTTCATGATTTTAAATTCATTTCCTTCTTGATTTTCTTTTCAATGCCTTTGCCAACTTCCTTGGCTCCGTGATAAGGCACTGGGTAGCGTTTGTTATCCTTCTGATAAATATAATGACTACCCGAGCTTCTTATCATCGTCCAACCATTTCTTAATATGAGTTGATGTAATTCACTTGATTTCATATCTCAAAGAATCACGGCACAAAGGTATTATTTTTAATACCATTTCGAAAACTATTTCTAACATCTCAAACATTTTTTTTGATGCTTCAAAGAACTACATTTTCTCTCTACCTTTATTCCATGATATTACGGACGTTAATCAAAATTATATTGTCGTTGCTGACCTGTGGGCACCTCGCCTATGGGCAGTCATACCATATTTCATTTACGCAAAATGGTGAAGTTGTCAAAATTGAGAACAGTGTAGTTCGACTCAAAAAAGAGCCCTTCGTTATTCAGGTAACTTTGGATAGCCTGGATGGTGTTTTCGTGCACTCCAGCGAAAGTCCTATCGTATCTTATAAAGCGCAAAAGAATCGATTCCCTGATTTTCAGCAAGTAGGAAACAAAGCGGGTGTCGAGTCGGAATTCAATGTAGACCAGGAGCTTTTTTTACAAGATAATGATAGGTTCAGTTACTGGTTTTATGATCCACAGCACTATGACTGGCACCGTTTTGACGCTAACGTTTATGTTTCGGGGTCACATGTGAAAGCAACCAAAACCGTTCGGCAATTTTTTGATCTTATTTTAAATGAACCCAGACCCCTACAAGCCATAATTGAACCCATTTACCTCACTTTCTTTTCTGTAACGGGATCATTCAAAGATAAAACCGCAAAACTAGCTCAAGTAGAAGCTTACCAACTCATTTTCGAAGACTAGGATAATCTTCTTGCACGCAGCGTGCTACAATCTTGGCACTGTTAATGGCTAAAGGAATACCACCGCCTGGGTGTACGGTAACACCGGCAAAATACAAGCCTTTGAGTTTTTTGGAAAAATTCGGGTGCCTGAGAAACGCAGAAAACGCGTTGTTGGAGGCGTTGCCATAGATAGAGCCTTGCTTGCCGCTGTAGCGCGCGTCGATCAAGCGCGGTTCATTGATTTGCTCAACTTCAATGAGTGGTTCGATATCGGTGTTTAACGCTTTGGACAACTTTTCTAAGATGCGCGCCCTGAGCAATTGAATTTCGCTGTCCCAATCTTGGCCAACGTTGATAGGCGCATTGACCATTACAAACCAATTTTCTTTGCCCGCTGGCGCGTCTGCGGTTTCTACCTTGGAAGAAATGTGCACATAGACCGTGGGGTCGGGATGCAGCGTTTTGGATTCAAAAATAGCCTTGAACTCTGCTTGATAATCTTCGGCAAAGAAAATATTATGGACGCCGAGCGCTGGGAACGCACGATTGATACCCCAGTAAAAGACCACTGCAGAACTAGACTTTTCTTGTTTGAGCAAAAATCGCGGAGACTTTACGCTGGGCAATAAACGCTCATAGGTATAATGGATGTCCATGTTGGAGACCACTAAGTCAAAGTCGTATGAACCTTTTGTGGTTTTCAGGCCTTGAATGGTGCTGTTTTGATGTAAAATCTCGAGCACGCGTTCATTGGTGTGGAACTTGACGTCGTGTTGCGCAGCAAGCTGATGAGCCCTGCGCGTAATTTGCACCATGCCGCCTTCAGGCATCGCCGGACCTTCGTTGAACTCTAATTGCGAAATGATATTGAGCATGGCTGGCGCCAAATAAGGTGAGCTGCCGTTATAGGTTGCCATGCGGTCAAAGATTTGGACGGTTTTCGGATTTTTGAAGAACTGGCGGTTTTGTTGGTTCATGGTCAGGTGTAAGCCGTACTTGAACAATCTTTTGAGCGCTGTCCATAAGGGAAAGCCCACGAGGTGCTTCCATCTATGAAGGGAAATTTCAATAAAAACAGGATAAATGGCGCGGTAGTTGGCTTCCATCTTGTCGAGGTACGCTTCAGATTTGGAAGCATCTTCACCAAAATGATCTTTTAAGGTCTGAACGACCTCTTGTTTGTGAACGGGCAAGACCACTTGTTGGCCGTCGTTGAAAAAATAGCGACAAGATTCGGGCAACTCGCGATAAGGAAAGTTGGCATTCGGGTCTAGACCTTTTAATAGCGTTTGCATGAGTTCGGGCTCTGTGAACACCGACGGGCCCATGTCAAAACGGAAGCCTTGGATGTTTTGCTCGACGATTTTGCCGCCAATAACGGCATTGGCTTCAAAAACAGTGACGTCGAGGCCTAATTTTTTGAGCTCAATGGCGCTTGCCAATGCACCTATACCTGAACCGATGATTCCTACTTTCATTTGCATAATACAAAATTCCGCCAAAAAAGTTCTCAAAACCCAATGCTGACGGGCATTTTGGCCTGCTTTATCAACAAAATCGTCGTTTTTTCAACATTTTTGCACTTTTTTTGACCTGAATCCTTTGTTGGCATTGATATTCCGATATATTTGTTACGATAATTAATTTCTAACTAATTAAAACTAACTTATTATGAACAAGGCTGAATTGATCGACGCAATCGCAGCGTCTGCAGGATTGTCTAAAGCTGATGCAAAACGTGCATTGGATGGTTTCGTAAGCGCAACAACTAGCGCTTTGGCTAAAGGAGATGCTATCTCTTTAGTAGGTTTCGGTTCTTTTGGTATTTCTAAAAGAAACGCTCGCAACGGTCGCAACCCAAAAACTGGTGATGTGATCCAAATTGCTGCTAAAAACACAGTTCGTTTCAAGGCAGGTGCAGACCTTTCTAAAAGCGTAAACTAATTCAGATTTTCTGAAATAAAAAAGGGCTGTCTCGGTGAGACAGCCCTTTTTTTTATGCCTTTACTTTGGCAAAATTTTAGGTCGCACTTTGTTTGGGGATGATTTTCCAAAATAAACGCGGCAAGAAGCGCTTCATGTAAACGGCAAGTAATTCTTTACCGCCAATCAAGACCTCTCTTTTGCCTTTGGCCATCGCTTCAAGCATTTGTTGCACGCATTCTTCAACGGGCATGCCAGTTGCTTGGTTGCGGTCCATGGCGCCGTGGGCTTGGCCACTTGCGGTGAGTGCACTTTTTGAGATCGGTGTATTGATTTTACCAGGATAAGCGAGCGTAACTTTGATGCCATTTGGAGCTTCTTCCATGGCCAAGCTTTCATAATAACCCACCAACGCCGCTTTTGACGCGCTGTAAATGGAGCGCAGGTGAAAGCCAAATTTGCCAGCTATGCTGCTCACCACCAAATACTGTCCGCTTTGTTGGGCTCTGAAAATGGGCAAAACAGCTTTGGCTAAGGTGATGTTGCCAAAAAAGTTCACTTCCATTAATTGTCGATTCACTTCCATTGAGGTATCGTTGGCACTTGCGCGTTGCGACACACCTCCATTATTGATGAGGATATCTATGCGCTGATAAATTTCCAAGATTTCTGAGGTTATTTCACTTAAATTGGACAGGTTGGCTAAATCAAGAGGCACGACACGATGCTGGTTATGATTTTCTAATTTTTCCTGAAGGTCGTGAAGTTTCTCTTCATTTCGTGCGGACAAGATGAGTTTGGCACCTGCTCTTGCCAATTGCAAGGCAAGTTCTTCGCCTATACCAGAAGAAGCACCTGTGATCCAGATGACTTTATTTTGAAAATAAGACGTGTGATTCATTGCTCAAAGATAAAAGATTCGTTGGGCGCGTGGGTGCGTTTTCTTACTTTTGACAAAAAAAGCGATGAATCCAGCCCAATTAAGCCAAGAATTTCAAGAAGCGCAGCAAGTATTGACCCAGTTCAATACGATTGAAAATATGGAGAAAATTGCGCAAGCCATCGCTATCATGCACGGTGCATTAGCAAACGGACACAAAATCATGAGTTGTGGCAACGGTGGCTCAATGTGCGATGCCATGCACTTTGCCGAAGAACTTTCCGGACGTTACCGCAACGACCGCCCTGCACTTGCTGCACTTTCTATTTCCGACCCCTCACACCTTTCTTGCGTGGCCAATGACTATGGTTACGCGCACGTTTTTGAACGTTACGTGCAAGGCTTGGGCCAAAGCGGAGATGTGTTGTTGGGGATTTCTACTTCTGGGAATTCCAAAAACGTCATCTTAGCAGTTGAAGCAGCCAAAGCCAAAGGCATCAAGACGATTGTACTGACGGGCAAAGACGGCGGCGAATTGGCCAAAATTGCAGACTTAGAAATCAGGGCACCATTCAGCCCCTTTGCAGACCGCGCACAAGAAATCCACATCAAAGTGATCCATGCCTTTATTCTAGGCATCGAGAAAAGCTTCGCTTATTAATTTAGGTATTCGAAGGATTTAACTTAGAGTGTTTTCTACTATAAGTAAAGTAGATGACCAAGCCGATCAGTAACCAAATACCGAAGTAAATCCAGTTTTGCAGCGGGATCTCACTCATCATGTACAAGCAAGAAAGCAAACCCAGTGAAGGAATCAAGGACAACTTTTTGGGTATACTGACCACCGTTAAAAAGAGGGTGAATATCCAGAAAATAAGCGACGGTATTTTTTGACCGAAATCCGACCATGATTTCAATTGGAAATAGTGCAGCAAATCACCGGTTGAAGCAAAATAAATCAAGGCACCTAATAGCAAAACAGGAAGCACATAGCCGGCATTGACATATGGTGTGCGAAAAGAACCGCGCTCCACATCAGGTTTGTTTTGCAAGACCAATACACCACCACAGACCAAAACAAAAGCGAATAAAGTACCGATAGAACACAGGTCGGTCACCATAGTGAGGTTCATGAAGAGCGCTGGAATAGCCACTACAAAACCGACAACAATTGTAGCAAACGACGGTGTTTTGTATTTGGGATGGATTTTAGAGAAGCGCTTCGGCAACAAACCGTCGCGGCTCATGCTCAGCCAAATGCGCGGCTGCCCCATCTGAAATACAAGTAAAACCGAAGCCATGGCCACGACAGCCGATATGGAAATCACAAATGTCATTTTGGGCATATTGATTTGGGCAAATACAAACGCCAACGGCTCGCCTACTGCTAACTGATCGTACGGAACAATACCCGTGAGAATCAATGCGATGATGATATACAAGACCGTGCAAATGATAATGGCCCACATCATGCCGCGCGGTAGATCGCGCTGTGGATTTTCGCATTCTTCAGCGGTAGTGGAAATGGCATCAAAACCAATGTAGGCAAAAAATACAGCCGACACCCCTTTGAGCACACCGCTGATGCCTTCAGGCGCAAAGGGTGTCCAGTTTTTCATGTCGATGTAAAACACCCCAACAGCGATGACCAAAAGAATGACCGCCAATTTAATGATGACCATGGCATTGGATGCGTTGCGGCTTTCTTTGATGCCGCGATACACCAACCAAGTGATCAAAACGATGATAAATAAGGCAGGTAAATCGAGGACTAAATGAAAAGAACCGATGCGCGGTGCATCGATCCAAGCATGGTAAGCGTCTTGCATTTGCGGCGTCAAAGTCGTGAGCTCAGTACCTTTGGCCAATAATTGTTGGGCCTCTTGGAAACCGCGCGAGGCGCTGAGGTAGTCCATCTGCATCCAGCTTGGAAGGTGTATTCCCTTTAAACCAATTGCTTCAATATAAATCTGTTCAAGCATTGTAGTTAAATAATCACTCCAAGATATTGCTACGGTAATATTGCCGATAGCGTACTCCATAATGAGCGCCCAACCGATGATCCAGGCGATGAGTTCTCCAAAGGCTACATAAGAATATGTGTAGGCCGAACCAGCCACCGGCACCATTGAAGCAAACTCGGCATAAGCGAAAGCTGCAAAACCACTGGCGAGGGCCGTAAAGAGAAAGAGGAAGATAACTGCCGGGCCACCCTGAGCAGATGCTTGCCCGATGGTTGAAAAGATACCTGCACCAATAATAGCCGCTATGCCAAAGGCAATTAAGTCGCGGATCTTTAAGTGTTTATTTAAGGTTTGACCTTCGGCACTGGCTTCGTTGGCACGCACCTGAGCCATAATGGAGGCTACGGTTTTCTTTCGGAATAAAGAGTTTTGGGACATTCGCTTGTTTTTAAAGCACTAAAAGTAAAGAAATTTTACCTTTGCATATGGAAAAATTTATCACGGTAAAGGGCGCGCGCGAACACAACCTCAAAGGCTTGGATGTGCGCATTGCACATGGCAAACTCACCGTGATCACCGGCGTCTCCGGATCGGGCAAATCTAGCTTGGCTTTTGACACCATCTTTGCAGAGGGCCAGCGCCGCTTCATTGAAAGCATGTCAGCTTACGCAAGGCAATTCCTTGGACGCCTAGACAAACCCGCCATCGACGACATCAAAGGCTTGTCTCCGGCCATCGCTATTCAACAAAAGGTAAGCTCTGGCAACCCTAGATCAACCATTGGAACGAGCACCGAAATCTACGACTACCTCAAATTATTTTTCGCCAGAATTGGCACCACCTACTCACCTGTCTCAGGTGCAGTTGTTCAAAAACACCAAACCAAAGACGTCATTACATTTTTAGATGCCAACTGGCCAGACGCGCCTTTTGCCATTCTTTACGCGCTCAAATTTGATTCAATTGATCATTTAAATAAAAAAATACAACTTCTTAACAAAGAAGGTTTTACACGTTTATTTTACGACGAATCTTTTGTTTTAATCGACGACATCTTTCCTTTCGAAACAGCACCCTCCAATCTTTGGGTAGTAGTGGATCGGCTCAAAAACGAAGCCCGAGAACTCCCCCAACAAAGCCGTCTTTCAGAAGGCATCGAACGCGCTTTCATTGAAGGCAAGGGCGAATGCAGTCTTTACAACGCAAGCACCAAAGAATGTATAGATTTTAACGCGCGCTTTGAGGCAGACGGCCTGCGCTTTGAAGAACCTACCCCTCCATTTTTTGCATTCAACAACCCCTACGGTGCCTGCAAAAAATGTGAAGGTTACGGCATGACACTCGGCATCGACGAAGAACTCGTGATACCAGACCGCAGCAAAAGTGTCTACGAAGGCGCTATTGCAGCCTGGAAAGGCGAAAACATGCAAGAGTACCTCCAAACGCTGCTCTATCAAGCCAGTAAATTTGACTTCCCGATCCACCGGCCTATTCAGGAACTCAGCCCCGCACAATACGCGCTGCTATGGACTGGTAATAAGTATTTTATTGGTTTAAATGAATTCTTTAAACAAATTGAAAGTCAGACGTATAAAATTCAATACCGAGTGCTCTTATCGCGCTACCGCGGCAAGACGATTTGCCCCGATTGCCAAGGAACGCGCTTGCGCAAAGACGCCTCTTACGTCAGAATTGCCAACAAAAGCATTCAAGATGTGGTACTCATGAGCATAGACGACGCTTTGCGCTATTTTCAAGACCTCGAACTGAACACGCACGAAAGCAAAGTCTGCAAACACATATTACCCGAAATTGAACAGCGGCTGTCTTATCTTCAGAAAGTTGGACTCGGTTACTTAACGCTCAACCGCAATTCCAACACCTTGTCAGGAGGAGAAGCACAGCGCATTCAGCTCGCCACGTCTATCGGATCTAGTTTGGTTGGCTCATTGTATATCCTTGACGAACCTTCTATCGGCCTGCATCCCAGAGACACCAAAAAACTCATTGAGGTGCTCCGGGCGCTCAAAGACCAAGGCAATACCGTTATTGTAGTCGAGCACGAAGAAGAGATCATGCGGGCCGCCGATGAAATCATAGACATCGGGCCCCTCGCCGGAAGCCAAGGTGGCAATTTGGTATTTCAAGGTGCTTTCAAAGCCTTGCAAAAAAGCGACTCACTCACCGCGCAATACCTCACCGGCAGAAAGCAAATTGCCTTGCCACAGCGCACGCGCACCGCACTCGGACACCTGACCATTCACAACGCGCGTCAAAACAACCTTAAACACATAGACGTAGCCATTCCGCTGGGGCAACTTGTCTGCGTTACTGGCGTATCGGGCTCAGGAAAATCTACCCTTATCAAAAGACTGCTGTACCCACTCGTGCGCAAGGAACTCGGCCTGAGCAGCGAGCTCATTGGCAAGTGCAATGGCCTTAGTGGCGATTTCAAGAAACTTGGGCACGTCGAATTCATCGATCAGAATCCAATCGGCAAATCTTCGCGCAGCAACCCCATCACCTACGTCAAAGCTTTTGACGACATTAGAGAAATCTATGCCCGCCAACCTTTGGCAAAATTGCGCGGCTACAAACCAGGGTTTTTCTCCTTTAATGTAGCTGGCGGCCGCTGTGAAATTTGCGAAGGTGAGGGCAACATTACGGTTTCCATGCAATTTATGGCCGACGTTCAGCTACCTTGCAAACACTGCAAAGCCAAGCGCTACAAAACAGAAACATTAGAGATCCTATACCGAGAAAAATCCATAGCAGATTTACTCGCACTCACGCTACAAGAAGCACTGGATTTCTTCAGTGCTGACCCAGACAAGCTCGCTCAGCGCGTCGCCGAAAAAATACAGCCGCTCATCGATGTGGGGCTCGGTTACCTCACCGTGGGTCAGTCTTCGAGCACGATGTCTGGCGGCGAAGCGCAGCGCATCAAGTTAGCTTCGTTTCTGAGCAAGGGCAACCAACAAACCCCTACCCTCTTTATTTTTGACGAACCCACTACCGGCCTACATTTTTACGATATTGAAAAACTCTTGATTGCGTTCAATGCCTTGCTAGACAAAGGGCATTCGCTCATCGTGATCGAACACAACATGGAAGTCATTAAGTGTGCAGACCACATTATTGACCTCGGCCCCGATGGTGGTGAAAACGGTGGGCACCTCCTGTTTAGTGGTCATCCTAAGGACTTTATAAAGCTCAAAGACAACACAACAGCGCAGTATTTAAGTGAAAAGCTTGTTGAAAACTAAAGGCTTGTTCATTTGTAATCATTTATATTATCTTAACTTTGCAGAAAAATAGCAGCATGTCAGCAGATCTCTTCGAAAAAATCAAGGCAAACCGCGGACCACTCGGAATGCATGCCAAAGAATCTCATGGGTACTTCACCTTCCCCAAATTAGAAGGCGAAATTGGCCCCCACATGAACTTCCGTGGCAAAGAGAAGCTCAATTGGTCACTCAACAACTATCTTGGACTCGCTAACCACCCTGAGGTGCGCAAAGCGGATACCGACGCAGCAGCCATTTATGGTTTTGGTTCCCCTATGGGCGCACGCATGATGTCAGGTAACTCCAATCACCACGAACAACTCGAAAACGAACTCTCTACTTTTGTAAGCAAAGAAGAAACCATTTTATGCAACTTCGGTTACCAAGCCGTTGTTTCAGCAATTGATTGCTTGGTAGACCGCCACGACGTCATCGTTTACGACGCCGAATCACACGCTTGTATCCTAGACGGCGTTCGTCTGCACATGGGCAAGCGCTTTGTGTTCAAGCACAACGAAGTCGACGATTGCGAAAAGCAACTCCAACGCGCCACAAAACTCGCTGCCGAAACCGGCGGAGCCATCCTCGTGATCACTGAAGGTGTTTTCGGAATGCGCGGAGACCAAGGAAAACTCAAAGAAATTGTTGCCCTCAAAGAAAAATACAACTTCCGTTTGTTCGTCGACGACGCACACGGTATTGGTGTGTTGGGTGCAACCGGAGCCGGAACTGGAGAAGAGCAAGGTTGCCAAGATGGCATCGATATCTACTTCGGTACTTTTGCCAAGTCTTTTGCACTCATCGGAGGTTTCATTTCTTCTGATGCACAGGTTGTAGAATACTTACGCTACAACATGCGTTCACAAATTTTTGCCAAAGCCATGCCAGCTGCGCTTGTACTTGGCTTGCTCAAGCGCTTGGAACTCATGCGTACGCATCCTGAACTCAAAGACAAACTCTGGGAAAACACCAATGCGCTTCAAAATGGTCTCAAAGCTGCTGGTTTTGAAATCGGCCCAACAGATAGCTGCGTCACACCAGTCTACCTCAGCGGTTCTATTCCTGAAGCTACAAACCTCATCTTTGACCTCCGCGAGAACTACAACGTTTTCTGTTCAATGGTCGTTTACCCAGTGGTTCCAAAAGGCATGATCATCTTGCGCCTCATCCCTACTGCGGTTCACACCCTAGAAGACGTCAGCTACACCATCGATTGCTTCTCAAAAATCGTTGGTAAATTGAAAGCCGGCGAATATATGTCAGATAAAATAGCCGCGATCTAAACGAACGCGGCTTCTCTTTAAAATAAAGCAAAAAAAATACGGGTCATTCGACCCGTATTTTTTTTGCGATGAGTTTTTCAATCGCTTTGAAGTATTTGTGATCTTCTGGCTCGCA
Source organism: Bacteroidota bacterium (assembly GCA_041168605.1). Classification (GTDB taxonomy): domain Bacteria; phylum Bacteroidota; class Bacteroidia; order Flavobacteriales_D; family Crocinitomicaceae; genus UBA952. The sequence goes on from JBEEKN010000001.1 coordinate 99,306, forward strand.
GAAGATAACCGATCTGCCTTCGCGGCCAGCTCGGCCCGTTCGGCCAATGCGGTGCACGTAGGTTTCGGCTACAGTTGGCACATCCGTATTGATGACCAAATCTAGACCTGAAATATCGATTCCTCTGGCAGCGATATCAGTAGCTACCAAAATTCGGATCTTGCCTTCTTTGAAATGGTTGAGCGCCATTTGACGCGCGTTTTGAGATTTGTTACCGTGAATGGCGAGCGCCTCCAACTTGTTTTTACCCAACATGCGCACGAGTTTGTCGGCGCCGTGTTTGGTGCGCGAAAATACCAAGACACTTTCTGCTGGATCTTTTTTGAGTAAGTCTACCAAAGAAGATTCTTTGTGCTTGCGGTCTGCAACGTGATACATGCATTGGTCGATGCGCTCAACAGTAGAAGAAACCGGCGTTACCGTCACTTCAATGGGGTCTTGCAATAAGCCTTGCGCCAAGCTCTTGACTTCATTTGGCATGGTAGCCGAAAAAAGTAAAGTTTGGCGTTCTCTAGGCAATAGTTTCACAATGCGCTTGACATCGTGGATAAAACCCATATCGAGCATGCGGTCTGCTTCGTCTAAAACAAAAATAGACAGCTGCTTGAGGTTGACAAAGCCTTGTTGGTGCAAATCGAGTAAACGACCAGGCGTAGCGATCAGAATAGCTGGCTTTTGCTTGAGCGTCTGAATTTGTGAGTGCGCTTTGACGCCGCCAAAAATGACCAACGAACGCAAGCCGAGGTGTCTGCCATATTCCTTGAAGTTGTCGGCAATTTGAATCGCGAGTTCGCGGGTAGGCGTTACGATAAGCGCTTGAATACCGCCGTCGAGCGGTTTCTTAGCGTGTAGTAATTGCAGAATGGGAATGGCAAAAGCAGCAGTTTTTCCTGTTCCGGTTTGGGCTAGACCGATGAGGTCGCGTTGTTCGAGAATAGGTGGAATGGCTTTTTCTTGGATCGGGGTTGCATTTGTATAGCCTTTTTCAGCGATGGCTTGAAGGAGCTTCGGCTCCAGGGGTAATTCATTAAATAACATGTAAGCTTCAATATCGATCGGGGTAAACAACATTTTTTACCCGACGAAGTTCTGCAAAGGTACGCAAATATATCGGAGCTACCTCAAATTGACGCAAGTATGCGCTTGAGTCGGTTTTCACTGACCTTTAAAATGGTCTCTGAAAAAGCAGAATCTTCGTCGAGGAGTTCTTTTTGGGTAGCTGAAAAATGGATGGCAGCTAACTGCTCAATTTGTGCCAACTTTCGGATGTTTCCGGCATTGACACCACCGCCTGCCATGATTTCAATGCGCCCATTGGCATACTGACTCATTTGGGCTAAAATAGGCATGCCGAGCTCTACGTTTGTGGCAAAACCTGAGCTCAAGACTCTTTTGAAACCGAGCGCAATGAGTACGTCGAGTGAGCGTTTCCAGTCGACGCTTTCGTCAAATGCGCGGTGGAAGGTCCAGTCTAGCTGCGGCGCGATTTGAATCAAATCTTGTAGCTGTGCTTTGTCTATTTCAAAATTGGCTTGGAGCAAGCCCACCACAACGCCTTGCACACCCAGTTTGGCACAAAAGGAGATATCGTTTTTGATCAAATTGATTTCACTTGCATTGTAATGAAAGCCACCAGCTCTAGGACGAATCAGGACATGGGTATTCAAGCCGAGTTCCAAAGCAGTTTGAATGAGGCCAGCGGAGGGCGTTGTACCACCTTGTTCTAGATTCTGACAAAGTTCTACGCGGGCAAAAGCATGTGTCTTTGCCAGCTGAAGGGCCTCTAGAGAGGCTGCGCATAATTCGAGTTCTACGGGATTCATCAGGGGCAAAATTGCACATTTTAGGACAAAAATGAGGTCTAAAATCCGTATATTTGTCTGCAATCAACAAAAAATGGCCAAAGACAAAGCGACCCCAACAAACGAGCAACTCGACTTCAACACCTTCAAGCAACAAGTCCTGCTCGACTACCAACTTGCCTGCGAATCAAGAGAAGCCTCGCTTCTGGGCCGAAAAGAGGTCCTTACTGGCAAAGCAAAATTTGGCATTTTTGGCGACGGTAAAGAGCTCGCACAAATTGCACTCGCCAAGCAGTTTCAAAACGGAGACTTCCGCTCTGGCTACTACCGCGATCAAACGCTCATGATGGCGATTTCAGCCCTCACCATAGAACAATATTTTGCGGGCTTGTATGCCCACACCGACGTAGCAATTGAGCCCCAATCGGCAGGCCGACAAATGGGCGGACACTACGCCACCCGCAACCTAGATGCGCAGGGCCAATGGAAAGACCTGATGTCACAGAAAAACAGCTCTGCCGACATCTCACCTACCGCCGGGCAAATGCCGCGCCTACTTGGCCTCGCTCAGGCCTCCAAAGTATACCGCGAGCATCCGACACTCAAAGAACTCGAAGCTTTCAAAAAATTTACCAACGGTGGCAATGAAGTCGCTTTTGGCACCATCGGCGACGCCTCCACCTCCGAAGGCCCTTTCTGGGAAACCATGAATGCTGCTGGCGTCTTGCAAGTGCCAATGGTAATGTCCGTCTGGGACGACGGCTACGGCATTTCTGTACCGCGCGAACTCCAAACCACCAAAAGCAGCATCTCAGATGCCCTCGCCGGATTTCAACGCACTCCAGACAAAAAAGGCTTTGAAATTTTCACTACCAAAGGCTGGGATTACGCCCACCTCTGCGAAACCTACGAAAAGGCCGTGCAAATAGCGCGCACCGAACACATTCCGGTATTGGTTCATGTCAAAGAAGTAAACCAGCCGCAAGGGCACTCTACTTCCGGTTCTCACGAGCGCTACAAATCTGAAGAGCGCCTCACCTGGGAAACCGAATTCGATTGCATTGCCAAATTCAAAGAATGGATCCTTTCTTTTGCACAAAAAGGGCTCGTACTCGCTACTGAAGAAGAACTGAACGACATCGCTACTGCAGCCAAAGAACGCATCAGAGCAGCCAAAAACAGCGCTTGGCAAGCTTTCACCAACGACATCTTGCAAGACAAACAAGAGTTGCTCGATATCTTGAACAGATTCGATGCCAACCACCCTCTTCATGCACGCGCTACAGCCTTGCACCAACAACTCAGCAAAGAAAAAGACAGCATCCGCCGAGACCTCCTCTCCGCTGCGCGCTTGCTTTTGCGTCAAAACCTCCAAGACAAAAGTCCAGAGCGCTACGCTTTGGCCAATTGGGTAGGTCGTCTTCAGCTCAAGGCTCAAGACCGCTACAGCTCTTACTTGTATTCTGCATCTGCGCAAAATATTGCGAGCATCAGCAAAGTTCCTGTTGCCTATGCTACTGAACACCAAATGGAAGATGGCCGCATCATTTTGCGTGAAAACTACCGCAAGATCCTAGAAACGCGCCCAGAAGTGCTCGTTTTTGGCGAAGACGCCGGAAAAATTGGTGGTGTAAACCAGAGTTTAGAAGGTTTGCAAGAACAATTTGGTAACTTGCGCGTCTCCGACACCGGTATCCGCGAATGCACCATTATTGGGCAAGGCATCGGTATGGCCATGCGTGGTTTGCGCCCTATTGCCGAAATCCAATACCTAGATTATTTGCTTTATGGCATTCAAATTATGTCCGACGACCTCGCTACGGTTCAGTACCGCACCAAAGGCGGCCAAAAAGCACCCCTCATTATTTCAACCCGCGGCCATCGCTTAGAAGGAATTTGGCACAGCGGATCGCCTATGGGCATGATCATCAATTCGCTGCGCGGTGTGCACGTGTGTGTTCCACGCAACATGACCAAAGCCGCAGCTTTTTACAACACACTTCTTCAGACCGACGAACCAGCATTGGTCATTGAGCCACTCAACGGTTACCGCAGCAAGGAGCGCATGCCGCTCAATTTTGGCGAATTCACAGAGCCATTGGGCGTACCTGAAATCGTGCAAGAAGGAATCGACCTCACCCTCGTTTCTTATGGATCCACGTTTAACATCTGCGAACAAGCCGTAGCACAACTAGCAGACTTCGGTGTTTCTGTTGAACTCATTGATGCGCAAACCTTGCTTCCGTTTGACATCCATCACCTCATTGGTCAATCTTTGGCCAAAACTAACGCTTTGCTCATCGTAGACGAAGACGTCAGCAGTGGCGCCAGCGCATTTATGCTAGATCAAATTTTAGTGAAGCAAAATGGCTATCAACACCTCGACCTCGCGCCGCAAACCATGGCAGCCAAAGACCACCGCCCTGCCTACGGATCCGACGGCGATTACTTCAGCAAGCCCAACCTCGACGACATCATCGAAAAGGTCCTGGACATGATGCACGACCTCGACCCGCAAAGTTTTCCGAAGGTTTATTGATAGCAGCAAAAAGGAATTTGTAATTTTGTAAAAAAAAACAAGTGCTCAGAAGTCTTTTCAGTCTTTTACTGGTCGCCTTATTCATCTCAAAGCTTGTATATGGTTTGATTTGGCAAGTTCATTATGAGCTCAATAAAGCTGAAATTACCGCGCGTTATTGTGAAAACAAAAACAGACCTGAACTCCATTGTAACGGTCAATGCTATCTCGCAAAGCAACTTCAAAAAGCTGATTCCGCTCTTCAAGCCAAGGAACAAGAGCAACAACAGCATTTAGATCTTGGCGCCAAAATTATTTCGGAAGAATATTTCCTTTCTAATGCTTCAATACATTTGAAAATTTATCCAATTAGTGAAGAACAACAGGTCAAAACCAGCTTCAGTTCTCCATTTTACTCCTTTCTATACGTTCAAAACTGTTTTCACCCACCTTGTATGGCTTGATTGAATCTTATTCATCAACGTAAATACAACACATGAAAACAATCAGTTTAACGCTGCTTCTAGTACTATCTAGTAGCGCTTGGGCTTGTGATATATGTGGTGGTGTGCATGCCAATAGTTCTATCGGACTTCTTGCAGCAAATCGCTTTCATACACTTGGCCTCAGTACACAATTTAGAAGTTACCAAAGCTTTGAAGACGGACACCTGCATTCAAAAGAGGCTTTCATCGTCAATAGTTTGCAATTGCGCTTTCAACTCGGTCCTAAGTTTCAATTTTATGGACAGTTGCCTTATCAACAAGGAAGACAAAGCCTTGATGGCATTCAGACTAACAAAAAAGGACTTGGCGATACACAAGGCATACTGAATTACATCCTATTGCAACGAAAGGATTCAGTTGGCATTACTCAACAATTTGTAAGCGCCGCTTTGGGTGTAAAAGCGCCCACTGGGCATTTTGTATCTCCGTCTAATTTACAACAGAATTTGTATCCCGGCACTGGTGCCTGGGATTTCAGTTTGTTGTTGAACGGATATCAAAAGCTGAACAAAAAGTTTGGTTTGCAAAGTGAACTAAGCCAAACTTGGAAAAGTAAAAACAGCTATGCTTTTCGCTATGGCGCATCAAGTCAGGTGTCAAGTGTCTTTGTTCTGAACCAAAAAGTCAGGGGCTACCGCTTGTTGAGCGCAGCAGGACTACAACTTGATTATTTCGCTGCAAACAGCTGGGATTGGGAGCAATTAACAGCAAGTGCCCAGCACAAAGGCCTGCTCTTTCAATCCAAAATGAGTTGCCATTTACTGACCTATAATTGGCTATATAGCCTGCAAGCCACTTTGCCTTTGTGGCAAAACATCAACACGGGGACGCTTTATTTTCGTCCACAAATCCAATTATCAATTCAATATTTAATCCAACAAAAAAAGAAATCATGAAAAATATTTTTTCAGTACTTAGTTTAGCAACCCTTCTACTTTTGGGCGCTAGCGCTTGTAATAAGAATAAAGACAAAGCAACAGGAACACTCGAAATTGCCTTTGAACACGTATGGGGAATGGATGAGGCTGCTTTCAATCTCAATACCGACTACGTGCATCCAATGAACAACGAGGCGCTCAATTTCAGCACTTTTAAGTATTATGTATCAAATATCATATTAACAAAAGAGGACGGTACACAATGGAAAGACTCCAATAGCTACTACCTGATTGACCTCAGCAAGCCAACTTCATTGACATTGGCCCTAAATAAAGTACCGGTAGGCACTTATAAATCAATGACCTACACACTCGGTGTAGACAGCACGCGCAATGTATCTGGTGCGCAAACAGGTGCGCTTTCAACAGCTAACGGCATGTTCTGGAACTGGAATTCTGGCTACATTATGCTCAAAGCCGAAGGCACCAGTCCAGCATCTAGCTCAGGAAGTTTTGCATATCACCTCGGTGGCTTCAGCGGAGCAAACAACATTGTGACGACCAAAACAGTCAACTTTGATACAGAAAAACTGCAGATCAATGACGAACACGCCTGTGAAATCCATATGAAAGCAAGTCCTTCTTATTTACTATGCAATGACGCTGTTGCCAATGGTGCAAATGTCATGATGCCAGGGGTTAGGGCTAAAAAACTTGCGTTGGATTTTTATAGCTCCGTTGTTTTTGAACACCTTCACAATTAATTGCAATGGGTTCAAGCACTGAACTTGCTTTACATTCTAAATGGGGCCGTATATTTATGGCGGCCCCTCTTTTGGCATTCATACTCCTTTACTCCTGTACAAAAGAGCGTCCTTTAGATTTTCAAGCGCAAGTTCCTGCTTATTTTCCTGAACCAAATTATCAAAGTCACTTAGTGGACTATACAAAAGGTCGTTTTGAACTTGGTAAAAAACTTTTCTTTGACCCTATTCTTTCTACTGATCATAGCACCTCCTGCGCGAGTTGCCATAGCCAAACACATGGATTTGCAGATCACAATGTGCGTTTCAGCAGTGGCATTTACGGTAGAAAAGGAGTTCGCAACACACCAAGCATCGCTAACATGATTTGGTATCCGTCTTTTGGTTGGGATGGAGGGGTAAATCATATCGAAATTTTTCATCTAGGCCCCCTCACCAATGAATTAGAAATGGGTACAAGTATAGAAGATGTACTCAACCGCTTGAATCACGAACCTACTTATCGCGCCCAATTTAAAGAACATTATGGAGTCGAACAAATCAGCGATTACGAGTTGTTCAAGGCCCTGACCTTATATATTGCACAAATGCAATCTTATCAAAGTAAATACGATGGCTATCGTCAGGGAAAAGTTAAATTTAGTTCTGAAGAACTTAAGGGCTATGCACTTTTCAAAAATTATTGTGCCAAGTGCCATACCGAACCACTATTTAGTGATTTTACTTATCAAAACAATGGCCTAGATACTGTTTTTGCAGATGGAGGCAGAGGTAAAATTACGAAGGAAATCACCGATTACGGAAAATTCAGGGTGCCCTCTTTGAGAAATGTAGCCCTTACCTACCCCTATATGCACGATGGTCGTTTTTGGGACCTAGAAGAGGTGCTGGAGCATTATAGTGCTGGTGTCAAGGAGAATAGCCAAAACCTAAGCCCCAAACTAAAAAAAGATTTGCATTTGACCTCAACTGAAAAGGCAGCTCTTATTACTTTTCTAAAAACCCTCACCGACTACCCATTGCTTGCCGATAAACGGTTTTATTAAAACAAAAAAAGGGAGGCTTTCGCCTCCCTTTTCCATATCACATTATGGAAATTATGCTTTAGAATCAGATTTAGCCAAAGCGTAGATCACCAAACCGAAACCGATTTTGTTAACGGCGTCACCGATGTTGTAAACAACATCCATCCAAGGGTTTGGACCAGCGCTACCGAAAGCACCGAACAATCCACCTGGTGTACCGATGATGTAACCTAATGGATAGATAGCCCATCCAACAAGTACGAACCAAGCCAAGATGCGTGTTGCCTTTGCAACTGCAGGACCTGCAGATTCAGCCAATTTAGCCACTTCGCCAAACCATACAAGGTAAGCGATGTAGAAATAAGCTGCACCTGAAAGAACACCCCACATCACGCTGTTGTCGCGGTCTACAGACTCACCGAAGTAACCAGTAACGAGCATCACAACTGAAGCGAAGATGAGCTTCCAAAGCAAGCTGGTTTTAGCACCTGCTTTTTTGGTAATCAAATAGAATTCTACACACATAAGTGGAACTGTCAACATCCAGTCTACATAGCGGAAAAACGTTGGTGATGTAGAGGTTGCTGTGAAGTAATCACGCATGTAGTAATAATGGACCGCGGCGATGAAGGTGATGAGACCAGAAACTAAAATGGATGTTCTCCATTTTTCTTCCATGTTGCGCATTTCCATAAAGAAAAACGCTGCTGCAGCCATCATGGCCATCGTTCCAATGAAGAAGGTAAACGCTGTGTAAGTATACACGTCTCCTTTTTCAAAAAGTGCTTGCACGTTAAGTGCATTAGATAAAGAAAATAACATAAATAGATAGGTTTAATTTTTCCTACTCTTTTGTGGCTTTTCGGATACCGCCAATAACATATTGAATAACAATGATAAACAATTATTGTTTAATAATTGATAAAATTTATTCAACAAAATGGTAAAAACTTATCTATTTCTTGTCAATATCTTAACTGAAACCCAGTAAAATCAATAGAAACGGTAGCTAAATGGCAGGCGCATTTGTAGGCCTTTCATTTTCTTTATCTGTGCAAATTTT
>JBEEKN010000002.1:0-107287 GCA_041168605.1 Bacteroidota bacterium
GCCGAACGGTCTGCTTTGTCTGGAGCTGTCATTTCAAAAAAGAAGCATTCTTCTACCACATCAAAAACCATTTCGTTGATGTTTCTTTTGAGGATTCGTTTGTTGGCCATAACTCTTAATTTTTGACAAATGTACACTTTTTCGGGCTATTTTTGCACATGTCTTATCCCCTACTGACCATCGCCAAAGGCAAAGAGCACTCTATTCAACGCAAACACCCTTGGGTCTTCTCTGGGGCTTTGGCTAGCGATACCACCGAATTGCAAGATGGCGACCTCGTCTGCCTCACCACCAAAAAACAACAAATTCTTGGTATCGGCCATTTCCAACACGCTACTATTTCCGTTCGGATCCTCAGCTTTGACTACGAAACCATAGACGAGGCTTTTTACGAGCGGCGCCTTTCCAATGCCTACCAATTGCGCTTGCGCATCGGTTTGCTCAACGCCAACAACAACATTTTTCGCATTTGTCATGGCGAAGGCGACCTACTGCCGGGCCTGATCATCGATTATTACAATGGCGTAGCCGTTATCCAATGTCATTCGTTTGGCATGTACCGACAGGTAGACCTCATCGCGCAGGCCCTGCAAAAAGTAATTGGTCCTGAACTCAAAGCCATCTATCACAAATCCAGCGACACCCTTCCCAAAAGAGAGGTGGCTGCAGATGGAGCCAAAGATGGCTATTTATTTGGCGAAGTAGCGACGCCGCATTTAGCGCAAGAAAATGGTGTTCAGTATCAAATTGACTGGATCAATGGGCAAAAAACAGGCTTTTTCATCGATCAACGCGAAAACCGAGCACTACTCGGCAAATATGCGCAGGGCAAAAAAGTCCTCAATACCTTTTGTTATTCGGGAGGCTTTAGTTTGCAAGCGCTGCAACATGGCGCAACACTCGTGCATTCCTTGGATAGCTCTAAAAAAGCAATTGTGCTGACCGACGCCAATGTGGCACTCAATCAGTTTGAAGACAGACACGGCTCGATATGTGAAGACGCCATGGATTACATGAAAAACCTGCCCGAAGACTACGACATCATTGTATTGGATCCGCCGGCATTTGCCAAGCACCGAGACAAACGCCATCAGGCTATTCAAGGCTACAAGCGCCTCAATGCGCACGCCATTCGCCAGATCAAACCCGGCGGGCTCATTTTTACGTTTTCGTGCTCGCAAGTGGTAGACACCCTTCTTTTTACAAATACCGTCATTGCTGCAGCCATTGAAGCGGGGCGTTCTTGTCGTATTTTGGAGCAACTCCACCAACCTGCAGACCACCCCATTCAAGCTTTTCATCCAGAGGGCGCCTATCTCAAAGGGCTCGTCATCCAAATCGATTAAATGCTCGCACTCAATTACAAGACAATTTTAGGCGTGGCCCTACCCATGATGGTGACAGGCTTCATTCAATCAATTGTTTTGCTTACCGATGCCTCCTTGATCGCTAGGTATTCAACAGAAGCCTTTGATGCGGTGGGCAACGCGGGTTTAATGTATGTCACGTTATTCATGTGTTTGGCAGGGATGGCCGATGGCGCACAAATCATTATTGCCCGCAGAATTGGTCAGCAAAAACCAGAGCTCATAGGCCAAGTTTTTGGCAGTACCGTTTGGGTCTTGTGCACCTTGGCGCTGGCCTTATTTGGTCTGCTCTATTTTGTGATGCCTCAATTGGTGCAGACTTACTCAGAACAAGCAGAAATTGCCCGACTTCAGGGCATTTATATCGAACAGCGGAGTTTTTCGTTATTCATTGCCATGATTACCCTTTCTATTCAAGCATTTTTCTTGGCAGAAGGAAAATCATGGGTGGTACTCGTTACCTCAGTGCTCACCGCGAGTTCAAATGCGGTGTTGGCCTACGCACTTATTTTTGGCGAATTCGGACTGCCCGAAATGGGTATCAGAGGTGCTGCCCTGGCTTCAACAATTGCCGACGGCCTTGGCATGGTGAGCATGCTCTGCTTTTTATTCTTTTCTAAGGAGCAAAAAAAATACCAACTGCTCGCCTATTTCAAGGTAGACTTTAGCTCCATAAAGGAGCTGCTCAAAGTCGGAAGCCCTCTGATGTTACAGGGTTTTTCGGCGCTGGCCACCTGGACACTCTTCTTTACTTGGCTCGAACAAAAAGGCACTTTTGACCTCACGGTTTCTCAGAATATCCGCTCCATTTACTTTTTGGCTTTTGTACCCATTTGGGGCTTTGCCGGCACTACCAAAACGTATATTTCACAGTATTTAGGCGCCAAAAAAATGGCCCAAATTCCACAAATTCAAAGAAAAATCCAGTTGCTCACGGTCTGTTTTATGCTGCTCACCTTTCACGGGGCGCTGCTTTATCCTGAAACGATGATCAGAATGGTGAACCCCGCAGAGGCGTATGTAGCTAAAAGTGCTGAAATCCTGAAACTCATTGCGGTATCCATTCTGCTATTTGGTTTTATTTCGGTTTATTTTCAGACCATTCACGGCAGTGGTAACACCCTGCACTCTATGCTCATTGAGTTTTTTACGGTAGGTGTGTATAGCATCTTTTGTTATTTGTTTATCAAAGTTTGGGCGCTAGACGTCTATTGGATTTGGACGGTAGAATACATTTATTTCGGAATATTAGGGATTGTTTCTATTGCGTATCTCAAAAAATATAATTGGCAAAACAAACAGGTATGAGTGCAGGACTTCGAATCGTATTTATGGGTACGCCCGCTTTTGCAGTGCGCATTTTAGACGAGCTCCATCAAAGTCAGCACCAAGTAGTTGGTGTGGTAACCGTTGCAGACAAACCTGCTGGCCGCGGCCAACTCATGCACCAAAGCGCGGTCAAGACCTATGCGCTCGCACACCAATTGCCTTTGCTACAGCCAGACAAACTCCGCGAAGACACCTTCCTCGAGGCGCTTGCGCAATGGCAAGCCGATGTATTTGTAGTGGTGGCCTTTAGAATGCTCCCAGATGTGGTTTGGAAGCTCCCTAGACTAGGCACGTTTAACCTGCATGCATCTTTGTTGCCGGCCTACCGCGGCGCAGCACCCATCAATTGGGCACTCATCAACGGCGATAGCGAAAGTGGTGTGACCACGTTTATGATCAATGAAGAAATTGATGCTGGTAGTATTCTCAAGCAAGCTAAAGTTGAACTCACTCCAAACATGACGGCTGGCGTTTTACACGACCAACTTCAAGAACTTGGCGCTGCGCTCACCCTACAGACTTGTAATGACTTAGCTTCGGGTAACATTGAGCCCAAAGTGCAAACGCCAATTACAGGTAAGCGCGCATTGGCCCCCAAACTTTTCAAGGATAACACAAAAATAGACTGGGCGCTACCTGCCCAAGAAATACATAATCTTGTCAGAGGCCTCGATCCGTATCCAGCGGCGTGGTGTCAGCTTTGGTCCGTACAAAAAGAGACATGGGTACAATTCAAGATTTTCACTACCTCTATATCTGATGCGACCTGTACTCGCCAAAATGGGCCGCAAGCGCACAAAGAAGGGATCCTCTTCCCTTGCGGCGAGCAAACCACTTTGTTGATCAAAGAAATTCAGATGGAAGGCAAAAAGCGCATGGACGCCAAAGCCTTTATGGCAGGCAATGACCTACAGCTCTTCCGTTATTGAGGAATATTCAAAGAGATGCCAAAACGCAAAGGGTAAACGCCTGCGGTAGTTCCTTCTTTGAACATGCTGAGGATGGCATAATTGGCGAAAAATCCAAAATATCCGTAACCTGCACGCACCGTAGCATCTAGCATCCAGGTATTGAGATTGAATTTAGATTTGGTGATGTTTTCAAAATCATTGCCATTGGCGTAGGTGCCCGTAAAGCGTTGGTGGCTGTACAAGCGGACGCCGCCAATGACGCCAGCATTGAAATAAAAAGACTTTTTAAAAGCCTTATTGGCCGTGTAATCTAAAAGAACCGGAACCGTCATGTAGGCGCTGTAAAGCGAATTGCGCTTGTATTCCTGATTGATGTCGCTTACAGCAAAAACGGTATCTGCAGTGTGTTCGATGACATAAGAAGACGTGAGTTCGGTGGTGCCAAAGTTAAAGCCATAGCCGGTTGTGATGCCGAAAACATCGCCAATTAAGTTGAACTTATGTTGAAACGCATTGAAGTTCAATAAGATACTTTTGGCCGAATTATTTTCCCAATATGGTGTAGTTGAGAAGGTGGTTGTTGGGTCGAGAAAACCGAGCGTGTTGAGCTGAAAACCCAATTCAAAACCTGCCCAATGTGCTTTTGTGCTGTTTTCGAATTCGTCTTCAAAATCGAAGTCATCATCTATCTCTAAGTCGAGGTCAAAAATTATTTGCAGGCGATAAGACGCTACTATTGGCGTTCCGTTTTCATCTAGTGCAGGTAACCAGAGCGGCATTCTGCGGACAATCTCAAGGGCAGCGCTATCGAGTGCTGCGTTGTAACCCATTTCGATGAGCGGGTTGCTTAGCTGGCCATCGGTAGCAACCTCAAACGCAACATAAACTGATTCTCCCCAAGGAAAGGTCTCGTTGGTGTCGGCAAAAATAAAACTTTCCACTGCGTCTTTGAGAAAGAAATCCAGCTCTTCTTGCCCACCCGGAAACTGTGGTGTGCTGCGGTCCTCTGCTTCACCTGTAATGTCCATCACTTCAGTGATTTGGATGGGCGGTTCGGCTATCTCGACTACTTTTAAATTACTTTGACTACTTGTATCTATTTTTTCTACGAGTTGTGGCTTTTCTAGAACTTGGGCATTGGTCACAAAACACAACAAAACAGCAATAGAGGCGAATATCTTTTTCATGTGGAGAATTTCTCCAAAGATAGAGAATTAAAACTGGATGTTCATTTTCACTAAAAAATGTCTGCCAGCTTGCGGATAGTAAAAGTTTTCGGTAGTGGTTTGACTTCCGTATTGGTAACTGAACGTATAGCCATTGTTGGCATACAACGCATTAAACAAGTTATTGACCAACAAACCAATCTCCATTTCTTTGGCAAAGTTTTGCTTGACTTTATAATTGCAAATGAAATTGGTAAAGGTGAATGGGTCTAGGCTTCTGGCTACATTAGAAGTGTTGTCAAGGTACTGACGCGCCACATATTTACTTTGCAGGGCCAATGAAAGCGCGGCTGTAGGCTGATACTGCAAACCTAAAGTATGAATGAAATTGGGTGAAAACGCCAAATCGGTGGTGCCGTGTTCAATTTGCGCCTGGGTATAATAAGGCGCTTCATCTAGGTAGACATCGACATATTCAACGAAATTCCAGATCTTGTTCTGGCTGAGTGTTGTTGCGCCTTGCAGACGCCATTTTTCACTCATTTGGTAAGCAAATTCAAGCTCCAAGCCCGCTCTGTAGCTTTGATCGACGTTGGTGCGGGTGTAGCCACCTACGTCATTGATTTGCCCAGTTAAAACCAACTGATCTTGGTAGTACATTAAGAACAAATTGGCTTGCGCCGTCCAGCGCTTGTAGGCCGTTCTATACGCGAGCTCGGCATCGTACATGCGCTCTGGCAAGGGTCTATTTTCAGGGGTGCTTTCTCTGAAATCGCGGCGAACGGGTTCGCGGTTGGCGAGCCCAACAGAACCAAATATTTTGTGCGTCCCCATCGTTTTGACAAACGCCATCTTTGGATTGAAAAAATGGTATTGCACATTTTGCGTGACATCAGACAACACGCCACTGACTTGGTCTACACCCAAGAAAGCGTAAGCGATACCGCGGTATTGGAGGTCGAGTTGGAGGTCCCAACCGTTTTTAGTGTAGTTTGACTTCAGGTACGTACTCAACTCCGATTTATTGGCGTCGTTGTCGTAATAGCGCTCGTAAATTTGACTATTGGATGCAAATTCGGCCCAAATGATCTCGCCAAAATGCAGTCCAGTATAGCGGTTTGCGGCGCCGCCAAGGGTCAGTTTCCAATTGGGCTTCAGCTGGTAATTGAGTCCGTAAACGATCCCAACAAAATGGTTGTCTAACCAACGACGGCGGATCAGATCAGTACTCATAATAGAATCTGTACCGACTACAACTGGTGCAAGACCGTAGTCTGAGAGGTCATCTTGAGTTCTGTATTCTTCGTAATAGCCTCTTCCATAGGTGTAATGAGCCGCCAAGTTGAGGTCGAGTTTTGAAGAAAAGCGATGGATAAAATGCAATTGATAGTTATCTTGATTGTAGTTGTCTACCTGGTTGGCATAGGTATAGTAATTGTATGTTCTACCAGCATTCAAAAGATTTGCTGTTTCCATCTCGCTGAGGCCATTGCGCGCCGCGTAGTCGAGCATGCCTTGTTCATCTGCCCGGTAACGGCTTTCGGGCGTGCCATACCAGGCCTGATACGTGCGCTCAGCGCCATTCAAGACCACCGCTTTCCAGATAGATTTTTTTGTCAAATACGTGGCGGTGAGCGCCAGTGAGCGCAAATCGGCACGCGAGCGGTCTAGGTAGCCATCTGAACGGATTTCTGAGAGGCGCGCGTCTAAAGAAAAGCGGTTGTTGAGCAAGCCTGTAGAAGCCTGCACCGTACCTCTGAGGGTGCCAAAAGAACCTCCGGATAAATCGATACGGGCCGCTGGCTGCGCGCGCAAATCATTGGTTTTGATGTTGACACTGGCACCAAAAGCGGCCGCGCCGTTGGTTGAGGAACCTACGCCGCGCTGGACCTGCATGTTTTCGATGGAGCCCACGAGATCGGGCATATTGACCCAATAGACATCGTGAGATTCTGGATCATTGACCGGCACACCGTTGATGGTGACATTGATGCGGCTGGCATCCACGCCCCGGATCCGAAGGCCACTGTAACCGATTCCGGCGCCGGCATCGCTGGTGGTCACGACCGATGGCGTAAACTCCAAGAGCGTGGGCATATCTTGACCAAAATTCTTGGTGTTGAGCGCCGATTTGGAAACGGTTGTGTTGTTGGGCGCATCTTTGGCGCGCAAACCGTTGACCACAACACCCTCCACATCTTGAATGCGGCGGATGGTATCGCCAGCAACTTTAGCGGGGTTCTGCTGCGCCAAAACGACATGGCTTAGCCCAAATATAAAAGGTAAAAATCTTGTTTTCATTTTCTAAAAAATTAAACAAGAATAAGGGGCTCTTCTTGACAGTGTTTGTAAGTTAAGCGCGTCATCTTCCCTTCGCTGGCATTATCCAAATCAGGTTCAATGGGTATGTTCTCAGCCTTTCGGCACCCCTTAGAGACGGTACAAAATTAAGAGATTCTATTGCAATAGAACGCATTCATTTAAAAAATTCAATTTTTAGGTTCATTAAACATATTCATGATTTGGATAATTACTTCATTTTTTGTATTTTAACCATTCAATTCTATCATGAACATACCAACGTTACTACAAACTCCCCAACTCACGCAAATAGCTTCACTCAAAACCCTGATCGAGAACCGCACCATCTTCAACCTCAATCATTGCGAACTGAATTTATTTGAAACTTATCAGCATGCTGAGCAAGTTGCCCTGACCTTCAACGACATCGTCCTCACCTCAATGCTCCGAGGCAAAAAGGTGATGTATCTTTACAACGATGCGCCCTTCGACTACCTACCCGGCGAAACCGTCATCTTACCGCAAAGTACCGAGATGAAAATCGATTTTCCGGAGGCCACGCTAACAGACCCCACCCAATGTTTAGCCCTTGAGATTGACCGCAATAAAATTGAGCAACTGATCGCGTTACTCAATGAACGATATCCAAAAGAAGATCAACAACCTTGGACACTCAATTTTGAGCAGTATTTCTTGATGAATAACGATGCTGTGGCGGCAACACTCAATAAAATGATGCAAGTATGCATGAGTGGCGAACGAAACAAAGATATTTTAGCTGACCTCAGTCTGCAAGAATTGGTCATTCACCTGATACAACTTCAAAAGATCAATGAGCTCGATCAGACACCAACAACAAAAGGCATTTTGCCGCATCTTTTGAATTACATCCGAGAACACCTTCACGAAAAAATCAACCTGAAAAACCTCAGTGAACTCGCTTGCATGAGTGGCTCAACATTTTATCGTTATGTTAAAAAAACAACGGGGTTAAGCCCACAAGAACTCATCCTCAGAGAGCGCATCAAACACGCCAAAAATTTATTGGGAAAATCCAATTTAATGATCACAGAAGTTGCATTTGACGCAGGGTTTGAAGATCCCAATTACTTTACCCGTGCCTTCAAAAAACCGAAGGACTCACCCCTAAGCAATACCAACAAAAAGTACATCAATCTGCTTTGTAGCGCAAAGGTTCAAGTTGAGACAACTCTTCGGAGCTAAACATACGCGAATGCACAATAAATCGCAAACCCAAAGGTATTTCCAAGGAAAAACTCGAGCCGCGGCCTTCCACAATACCAATTTGCAATTGGGTATGTTGCCAATAGTCAAACTGATCCTGACTCATCCAGAATTCGGCGCCTTCAATGGTGCCTAAACACACATCCGAAGAACCCAAATAGAACTCTCCAGCTTCAAAACACATCGGTTGAGAACCATCGCAACAACCGCCAGATTGATGAAACATCAAAGGGCCATGCTCTTTTTGAAGTAACCTAAGTACTTCGATTGCCCTATCGGAAAAAATAACGCGTTTGATCATGACTAAAAATAAAAAACCCGGCCGAAGCCGGGCTCAATTGAAACCTAAATTAAATTAGAAAAAACCAAGTTTTTGTTTGCTGTAAGATACGAGCATGTTTTTGGTTTGACGGTAATGCGCAAGCATCATTTTATGTGTTTCGCGTCCAAAACCTGATTTTTTATAGCCGCCAAATGGCGCATGTGCTGGGTAGGCATGGTAGCAGTTGACCCAAACGCGACCAGCTTGAATTGCGCGTGGAACTGTGTACAGCTCATGCGCATCGCGCGTCCAGACACCCGCGCCCAAACCGTAGAGTGTGTCGTTGGCGATTGCAATGGCTTCTTCTGTTGTTTTAAAGGTGGTTACACAAGTAACTGGTCCAAAAATCTCCTCTTGGAAAATGCGCATTTTATTGTGTCCTTTGAAAATGGTTGGTTTGATATAAAATCCATTGTTGAGTTCGCCGCCAAGTTGGTTGGCCTCACCGCCACATAGAACCTCAGCACCTTCTTCGCGACCAATTTTTAAGTAAGATTGGATTTTCTCGTATTGGTCATTAGATGCTTGTGCACCCATCATGGTGCTGCCGTCTAGTGGATGACCACATACGATTGCATTGGTGCGGGCAATGACGCGTTCCATGAATTTATCGTAAATAGATTCATGCACTAAAATTCTAGACGGACACGTACACACTTCGCCTTGGTTGAGTGCAAACATAACAGCACCTTCTACCGCTTTGTCGAAGAAATCGTCGTCGTGATCTGCAACAGACGGGAAGAAGATATTTGGCGACTTACCACCGAGTTCCATAGTGACCGGAATGAGGTTTTCTGAGGCATATTGCATGATCAAACGACCTGTAGTTGTCTCGCCAGTAAAGGCTACTTTATTGATTCTTGACGAAGTAGCCAATGGCTTACCCGCCTCTGGACCAAAACCAGTAACGACATTTAAAACACCAGCAGGCAGTACATCTTGAATTAATTCCATTAGAATCATAATAGCTGTTGGCGTTTGCTCTGCTGGTTTCACAATAACACAGTTGCCCGCGGCCAATGCGGGTGCAATTTTCCAAGTTGCCATCAAGAGCGGGAAATTCCAAGGAATGATCTGGCCCACAACACCGATAGGTTCGTGAACCACAACGCTCACGGTTGTTTCGTCGTGCTCAGAAATAGCGCCTTCTTCGGAGCGAATGACACCAGCAAAATAACGAAAATGATCTATACAAAGAGGGAGGTCTGCAGCGCGTGTTTCGCGGATTGCTTTTCCGTTGTCGATGGTTTCTACAGTTGCCAAAAGCTCTAAATTAGCCTCCATGATGTCGGCAATTTTGAGCAATAAATTACTGCGTGTAGCCACAGCTGTTTTGGACCAGGTTGGGAATGCGGCGTGTGCTGCATCGAGTGCAAGTTCGATATCTTCTTTGGTAGAGCGCGCGGCTTGCGTAAAAACTTGACCATCAATTGGCGAACAGTTGTCGAAATAAACTCCATTTACAGGAGCTACAAATTTACCGCCAATGAAGTTGTCGTACTTGGCTTTGAATGTTGGTTTTTGTGCTAAATTACTCATAGTGTATTGTTTTAGTTTGAAGCAATACACAAATGAAGCAGCTTTAATGCACTTCCTTTAGCACAATTCTTTCATTGTATAGCATAGATTCATCAGTTGAAAATAAGCCTAGCTCAAAACTGCGACCAACTTTGCAATCTGTACTGCGTTTGTAGCAGCGCCTTTGCGAAGGTTGTCGGCGACGATCCACAAATTGAGGGTGTTGGCTTGGCTTTCGTCGCGGCGAATGCGCCCAACGAAGACGTCGTCTTTGCCTTGTGCCATGCGCGGCATCGGGTACTCAAATTGTGCAAGATTGTCTTGAATGGTAAGACCGGGGGTTTGGGCCAATAATTGTCTGACTTCTTGCAAATCAAAGTCGTTTTCAAAGGAAATATTCACGGCCTCTGAATGTCCGCCTACTACAGGCACGCGCACAGCTGTTGCCGTGACGTTGATACGGGGATCTAAGATTTTTTTGGTCTCGTTGGTGAGTTTCATCTCTTCTTTGGTGTAACCGTTGTCTAGAAAGGAGTCGCACTGCGGAATGCAATTTTTATCGATCGGATAGTTGTAGGCCATGTCGCCGGTGATGCCTGCACGCTCGTTTTCTAGCTGCTGCACAGCTTTGACGCCGGTTCCGGTGATCGATTGATAGGTAGAAACCACGACGCGCTTGACGCCGTATTTTTGGTGCAAAGGCGCCAATACCATGACGAGCTGAATGGTGCTGCAATTTGGATTGGCGATGATGAGGTCTTGTTTGGTGAGCAGTTGTCCGTTGATTTCCGGAACGATGAGCTTTTTTGTTGGATCCATGCGCCAAGCAGAACTGTTGTCAATTACAACGGTTCCTTTCTCGGCAAAACGAGGCGCCCACTCAAGTGAGGTCTCTCCACCGGCAGAAAAAATCGCGATATCTGGCGCGGCGTCTACCGCGGTTTGCAAGCCAATGACAGCATATTCTTTACCCTGAAACGTTAGTTGCTTACCAACGCTGTTTTCGGAGGCAACCAAAAGCAATTCAGTAAAAGGAAATTGTTGTTCTGCCAACACCTCTAACATCACTGAACCAACCATACCGGTGGCTCCTACTACAGCTATTTTCATTGTTAAATTTTTTACAAAAATAATCTTTGTTTGACATGCGCCTCTTTCTGATCCTTTTTTTCCTTTTATCGGCTTGCACCCCCAGGCCTGTTTTAGCCCAAGTATTTGATGATTTTCACGACCAAAGTCTTTTTCAAGGACTGCTTTGGGGCGGCGATATAGGCGCGTTTCAGACCAACGGCAATCGGCAATTACAACTCAACGCAGCCAGTGCCGGTGAGGCCAACCTCTTTTTTGAGCATCAATTGAACAACAGCACCACTTGGGAATGTCAGTTTTGGTTGCGACTCAACTTTAGCCCCTCAAGCCTCAATTTTGGGCGCTTTTACCTCGTGGCGAATCAAAGTGACTTGCTCTTGGCCGACCAAGCGCTGTATCTAGAATTTGGCGAAGCTGGAAGCCAAGATGCCCCCAAGTTATTTTGTAGGCAAAATGGGATCGATAGCTTGGTCGGGGTGGGCCCCGCCGGCAGCGTTGCGGCGGCGTTTCAATTATTTTTTAGCTTCAAGTACAACAATGGTGTTTTTACGCTCGAGACCAAAACGAGTACTGCCGCCGCAAGCAACCTTTGGTTGTCAGGGCAGTTGCCCTGGCTGCCGGCGGGGCCTTATGCAGGCCTCAGTTGTATCTTTACGAGCTCAAATAGCCAAGGATTTTATCTAGATGATCTGTATGTGGGGCCGCTACTCGAACAACAAGTACCCAATTTGTTCATTACTGAATTAATGGTTGACCCTGATCCACAGCAAGGCCTGCCCAACGCAGAATACATCGAAATCTACAATGCCGGTGCCAATGCCCAACAACTCAATGGTTTTGTGTTGACTGACGCCACGGGAAGTTGTACGCTGCCCTCCTATTGGTTGCAGCCCGGAGCTTACGCCACGCTCCTCGGAACCGGGCAAAGCAGTGGTTTCAATCCGTCAAAGACCATTGAAGTCAGTGCTTTTACAAGTCTGAATAACACAGGTGAAACCCTCCAGCTCAAGAATGCCCAAGGACTACTTTTGGATCAGGTGGCCTACCAAATCAGTTGGTACCAAGATTCCGTCAAAATGAATGGCGGCTATAGTTTGGAGCGTTGTTCGTTACTTGATCCGTGTTCTGCGGCAGATAATTGGCGTGCGACTCAAGCGCAGCTTGGCGGCACGCCCGGGCTCCAAAATTCGGTTTTTGAGGCCGCGCCCGATACACTGGCGCCGTTCATCAGTTGGGCAGAAGTCCGCGATTCCAACCAAGTTGCCTTTGTCTTTTCAGAACCAATGGACAGTGCCAGTTTAGCACTTTGCGCCATCTCGTTTGATCACAATCTAGGTGCTTTTACACAAATGGCGCTCAATTACTTGCAAATCCAAAATGGCGCACAGTTGCTTTTGATATTTGAAAATCCCATTCCAAAAAGTGAACCCATTGAAGTGTCGTTTACAGCGCTCAAAGATTGCTGGGCCAATACCAATAACCAACAAGCTACTTTTATTCGCTACGAAGCACCCCAGCCCGGCGACCTCCTGATCAATGAAATTTTATTTGACCCCCCGAGCATTGGCTCAGATTTCATTGAACTTTACAATGCAAGTCAGAAATATCTTGATTTGAAACAGTGCAGTATCGGTAACGGGCAAACTACTTACACCATTACCAAACCATCCATTTCGCCTCGCGATTATTTGGCACTGAGCCCGGACACAAGCTTTTTAAGTTTTTTTTATCCAAATACACCGAGTGAAAATACCGCTTTTCAAACCCTTCCCTACTTTTACAATGACAGCGGAACTTGTATGCTGACTTGTAATGGTGTCTTGGTAGACAAATTGCACTACAACACTACCTGGCACTCAGCGCTCCTCATCGATACCGAAGGAGTCAGTTTGGAGCGTTTGGATGCTACAGCGCCAACACAAAATCCAAATAATTGGTTTTCAGCCGCTCAAAATGTGGGGTTTGCCAGCCCAGGCCGAAGCAATTCGCAGCAAATTGGCGCCAAACAAACGGGCTCGCTCTACCTTACCCAGCCAGAATTTAGCCCAGATCAAGACGGCTACCACGATTTTTTAGAAATTCAATACGAATTGCCCGCGCCAAATATGTTGGTACAGGCCGAAATCTACACACTCGGCGGCAACTTGGTTAAAAACCTAATTGTCAGTGAATTATTCGGAACAAAAGGCATCTTGATCTGGGATGGCAGCACAGAATACGGCACAATTGCGACCAACGGAATATACATCTTGGAATTCAAAGCCTTTTCAACAGACCCAAGTGTATTTTTTAATCGGAGATTGAGTTTTGCGCGCTGTATTAAACGCTAAATTTGAATTAAACTTCAGCACATGAAAGCGTTATTATTTTTACTCAGCTTATCGTTCACCCTATCTGTATCAGCTCAGCGCTACACAAGCGCACTTGGCTTAAGAACAGGTAGCCCCGGCGTTACCTACCTCAATGCCAAATACCGAGTCAATCAGCAGGGCTATGAAATCGGAATCGGTGGCAACACCGGGTCTGTTTGGCTTCACGGCAACGCTTATTATCAAAATGAACTGAACGATATCTTAGATTATTACTATGGTTTTGGTGCAAATGTAGGTCTAGGAAAAATGAATCAATTCGATGCCAACACCAGCGGCTTGGGCCTTGGTGCAAGTGCCGTCATTGGACTCGAACACACACTCAAAGATTATCCATTCAATGTTTCCCTCGATTTAGGCCCGGGCCTATATGTGCTACCCCGATTGCAATTTGGCTTTGCATGGGCTTTAAGCGTGCGGTATGTCCTCCACTAAAATCGACTTTTCTCCTGGGTCCAAAAATTGGATTGCTAAATTCTTCGAGCTGCTCGAAAATGGCGTTTTCGGCATTGACAACGACCTCATTCACCAGCAAGAGCGCAACCTCACCCACTTTATATCGCATCAAACAGGGCTTATTTACGGCACTGCCAAATCTTTCATCTTCTCCAATAGACTCGACAAGAAAAGTTTCAACCGAGATGAGCAACTTCAGTTATTGCTTTTTGAAACCTTACTCTTCACCTATATTCGAAAGCAACAAAAGCCGGCAAACCTCAAAGAATTTACCACTACCCTTTTGTCATTTTACAATGGCTACGAAGGCTCCAACTTCATCGGCCGGCTCAAGTACAAAACCTCGGCACAAGACACTAATAAGTTAGAAATACTGCTTGCCTCTAGAGTGGGCATCAAAAGCTCTTTCTTAGGCGCCAATTATTGGCTCAAGCACCTCTCCAATGCTTTCATCTTTTTGGATATCATTTTGTTTCGTGCCTACTTAGAAGGAGACAATACTGCTTTTATCAACAAATACGAACGATACACTTCATCGGTTTTAAATGGCCTCATTTATGTGGCACTCGTGGATGGCAAAGTCGAAGAGAAAGAACGAAAAATACTCAAGCATTTTATTGCCTCGGCAGCATTACCTCGTGCTCTTCAGCACATCTATCTAGAGCGTATCCAAATCGGCATTCCCTTTAAATTACTTCAACAAGAACTCGTTCAAGACGAACTTTTGGCGCAAATCACCTTTGAATTTGGGCATTTACTTTTGCAAAGCTCCCACGCCATTGCTACTGAAGAACGACAAAAACTCAAGGTGCTCGGTAGTGCTTTGCATTTGAGCCCAACACAAATGCTCTTATCGGAAGAAATGTGCCTTGCATTTATTGCCCAAAGCGGGCCCAAGGAGCTTGCAGTCTATAAGCAATCTACCGAAGCGAGTTTTGCCTTTAAGGAAACCTCTAAAAGATGGTTGCGCATTATTGGCCGCAACCGCGACCGCCTTTTGACCGAAATGCGCGAAAGCAAAGACCTGATGGCGCTTTTGCAGAAGTCTACCAAAGAAGACCTCAGCCCCGAAGAAAAAGAGCAGGTCAAAGCTCAATTTTACGACATCCTAAAATCCATGCCTTCGCTGGCCTTATTTCTCTTGCCAGGTGGCAGTCTCTTGCTTCCTATCGTCATGAAACTCGTGCCGGAACTCATCCCCTCTGCTTTTAAAGTCAATGAAGTAGAGAAAAAACACACCGAAGATGAACTGTAAAATACACATCCATTTGCTCAATGAGCTATTCTCTCAAGAACTCGCCGATGCAAAACACGGCGGCAAAGAATCTGCCGACAACCTGCGCTATGACTGGGAAGACGAACTCGACATTACCTCAGCCGTTACGTTGGTTCAAGAAAAAACAGATGCGGTGTATACTTTAGCTGGTTACGACGAAAACGATGCGCTATTTTCTTACGAGATTCCAGCCATGCATCTTTTTGAAATTCATTCCGAAACCGACCCAATTACTTACGTTGGAGCCTCACAAAGCATCGTAGACCACTGCACCTATACCTCGCACAGCAACGGCCACACCATCCGTATTTTTCTCAAAGACTACGAGCCGATGGCCAATCCGGTGCCCGGAATTTTTATTGCCTCCAAAGCATTTCCTAAAGCGCTCATCCGATGATTGAACTCAAAGGTATTCAACTCACGTATCAAAAACCTGTGCTGAAGTCCTTGAACTTGGCCGTCAAGCGGGGCGAAATACTCGGGCTCGTCGGAAAAAGCGGGGCCGGAAAATCTTCTTTGCTCAAAATATGTGCTGGGCTTCAAGACCCCGACGACGGGCAAATTGCGATTGATGGCAAAATGCAAACGCGCGTGCGGCATTTACTGGTTCCGGGTTTTAAGGGGCTAGCTATCGTGAACCAAGATTTCAAGCTCGATCCGTATCATACCGTAGAGGAAAACATCCGCGAGGCCATTTTGCACTGGCCTTATGAAAAAAGGGACAAGCGCGTTCAAAAACTATTGCGTCTTTTTGGACTCAAAGAAATAGGCCCAACCAAGGCGCACCTCATTTCGGGTGGCGAACAGCAGCGCGTGGCCATTGCCCGTGCTATCGCCGATCAGCCCGCTTACCTCCTGCTCGACGAGCCTTTTGGCCATCTAGATGCGCATTTGCGTCAAAAATTGAGTAGTCACCTGATGGACCTCCGCGACGAAGAAAATACCGGTATCATTTTGGTGTCGCACGAAGGACAAGATGTACTTGGCTTGTGCGATCATATTTGCATCTTACAAAATGGCAAATTGTCCAAAAAACTGCAGCCCGAAGCCGTTTATTACCATTATAAAGCGCCAGAACGCGCGCGGCTTTTTGGCCCCTTGAACACGCTCAAAATGGGCGCCGAACTATTCCATTTCAGACCAGATGAATATAAAGTGAGCCACTCAGGCGTGCCTGTTCAATTTGAAAAAGCCATGTTTGTAGGCGGGCTTTATCACAACTATGTGCGCAGCAACAACAACGAACGCTTGCTGCTCTACGCATTCGAAAAATTAACCGAGATCAAAGCCATTGAAATCCACAAAAAATAAACACGGCAAACTGCGCCTCACACTAGAGGCCTTCTGGACTGCCCTCAAAGCGTATGTTCAGGACGGCGCCTTTCACCATGGTGCGGCCTTGGCCTACTACACGCTTTTTGCCTTCATCCCGATCATCTACCTCACCACCTCTATTTACGGGCGCATCATCGGGCAGCAAAACATGCGCGACATCATCACCACCTTGCTCAAATCCGAACTGGGGCTCCAAGACCCTGCTTCTATTCTACAGCTCGTAGACAGCATGTCTTTTGACAAGCCCAATTTCTTTTTGGAACTCGTCAGTATTGGCGTGTTGCTCTATACTTGTTCGGCCTTTATGATTTCGCTGAAAAGAAGCTTGAATGAGTTTTTTCATGTCAGTAAAAAAAGCCGACAAGAGTCCAATCTTTTTATGGAAATCATTGGCTTTCGCTTTGTAGGTGTATTGCTCTTGGCAGTTTTTGCCTTGGTAATCATCCTTTTTTACTTTCTACAGATTTTTATCTTTTCGGCCCTCACGGGTTGGTTGCAATGGAACAACGGCTTTGTTGATTTCTCACTGCAGCTCTTGCAAATTCTATTGACGCTGCTGTCTAATGTACTGATTTTTACATTGATCTTCAAGTACATGCACAACGCCAAAGTGAGTTGGCGCATAGCCCGCGATGGCGCAATTGTGACGGCTATTTTATTGTACCTAAGTCAGTGGGTCATTGGTTACTACTTGCAGCACTACTTCATCATGGGCAAACTCGGGGTAGCCAATTCAATTTTCATCATGTTGGCGTGGGTGCACTACTCCGCTCAGATTGTCTTTTTTGGGGCCCAATTTACGTATCAAATTGGCAAGGTTTTTCAGGACCGCATTCAGTCAGACATCAAAGAAACGACGGCGGTTTCCTGAATTCAATTTTGGCGTCTCGGAAAATACTAGAGGTGTTGCGAATGGTCAGCAAGAAGCTTTTGTTGCCGCCAATTGGCACATAATAGAAAGAAAGCGCCCAGCAGTGCATATTGCGGTTCAAGGAAAAATAAGCGTTGGTTAGCCTGCCTTCTTGCAAATTGATATTGAGATTGCCCGATACATTCCAGCGCTTCGTGAAACTTAAATCTCCGCTCAGCACCAATGTTTGTACATATTGCCAAGCCGCTGGACTCGTTAAAGAAATTTGCTGATTGGCCTGTATGCTGTAAACGTGCGACACATTCATCTTCCAGGGAATGTCATAATAAATGGCGCGTTCGGGGTGCAATGCATAGTAGTTCAGATCGGCATTCCAGTCTTGTTCGTTGAACAAAGCACTATGGTCTTGTAACTTTTTGCGGTCTTTTTTGGGCGCCAATACCAGTGTAGTAGTCAGGTTGGTGGTGGTGAGCCTGCCCAATTTTTGTGCATTTTGCCAAGCGTAGGCTCCCGTACTTGCACCAGTTGCCGTCCAGGCATATGGGCTCCACTGCGCATTGGAAACAAAATTGATCCAGCTAGCCGGGCTAATGCGCAAATTGAGTGCTAAATCGGAGAGCTTCATGCTGTCTTTGGTGAAGTCGTAGTTGCCCGTTACGGAAAATTGATCGATGAGCCGCACTTTTTTATAGCCAGTGAGCGTATCTTGCTCCGATTTCAACTTGAGTTCTGCCGTATTATTGATGCCAAAAGTGAGCAAAGACGCTTCTCTGACTGAGCCAACGGAATAAATACTGCGCTCAAATGGCGAATAAGAAATTGTACTTTGGTTGGGGCCTACATTGGCGCTCACGAGCGGATTCCAACCTGGTGTGTACCGGTAGCCGATATTTGGCGTCATGAGGTGGCGCAACCTGGCTTGTTTGGGGCCCACAAAACGGTAATAGCCATAAAGTACGGTTGTGGCTGTTAAATTGAAATTGAGCTCGTGGCGCAGCGCCATTTGTCTGACGGTATCTGTGATGGTTTTGTTTTCTAAAGGATCGTAAGACTTGACAATTTGCTGAAAATTGATCTTGTTGCCATAATTGAGGCTAGGATTGATCTTCACGGCATTTTTAAACAACCCGGTATTGGTCTGGATGCTGATGCCTTGGCTGATGCCGTTCATGAGGCGCTGGCTAATGGCCGTGAAATCGCCGTTGGTGAGCAAGGAGTCTGCAAATTGGGAGCGGTTTTGCGCCTCTAGATTATAAGTGATGCCAATGCGTTGAATGGTTTTTTTCCAGTTTTTGTCTGCGGTTTCAAAAAGATCTTTGAAAGGGAAAACACGCGTTACATTGACGTTCAGCACAGGACTCGTGAAGGAGATGTTCTGCGCAATGGAGTTTTGGCGCAACGACATTTTGAGCCCCGTATTGATGGGCTTTCCAGGAAAATTACGCGCTAAATTGATGTCTGAATTGAAAGAGTTTGAGAAATATTCCGGGTTGATCGGATCTAGCGAATTCTTGGATTTATTGTCTGAGATGAAATTGACGTTTGAAGAAAAATCCCAAAACGGATTAGACTTTGGCGCCTTGCGATGGGTCCAGCTCACGGTTACTTTGTTGGCCTTGACATTAGTTGGGAAGCCGCTGTTGAATTGCTGAAAACCCAAAGACAAGCGTCCGTTGTAGCCATAGCGCTTGGCGTAATCGAGGTCGTTGCGCAAGCCCCAAGAACCCCGGCTGTATAAATTGGCATATACAGAAGTTTGGTAGCGGTCGTTGATCGGGAAATACCAACCCAAATTTTGGAAACCAAATCCGTAGGCAGAAAGCGGAATAAACTCCGGAAACAACAAACCAGAGGTGCGCTCCTTTTGATTGGTCGGAATAAATGCAAAAGGCAAGCCAAGTGGTGTTGGAATGCCCGAAACCCATAAATTCATGGGGCCCGTTACAATGCGTTCGTTGGGCACCAATACACCTTTACTCAGCTGAAAATGGTAGTGCGGCTCTTCTAAATCACAAGTGGTGAGAATGCCCTGACGCAAATGCAGCTCTTCGTTGGCTTGGCGTTTGGCGGTACCCATCCGAAAATAAAACTCATCTTGCTTGATTGCAAGGGCTTTGATATAAGCTTTCTGGGTTTTGTAATTCATTTTGAGTGTCTCGCAGCGAATGGTTTCAGTGCCTTCGGTGAGCTCTGGAAATTCAACTTTCTTCCCTAAGCTATCGACCCGATAACTCGCCTCCACCTGATTGGAATCGATGTCGATGAGGATGTACCCGGCTTTTAATGTAAAGCCCTCGCTCTGCACTTCGGCGTTGCCATAGAGGTAAATTTTGCGGTTTTGAACGTCGTGCCTGATTTTTTCGCTCGCCTTGTAAGTCACGATCTGATTGAGACTTTCTCCGTCGACAAACAGGGTATCTTGGGCTGTAACCAATACCTGATGGCACATTATTAACAATGTGGCGAAGAAAAGTTGTAAAAAGCGCTGGCGCTGGCTCAAGATGCTTACTTAGATTTGTAATATGCAGGAAAAACGTACAAAGCTACCAATTTTCAATGGCTTGCAAAAAAACGCAATTCGCGTCTTTTTATTGGCAGCGTTGTTTTTAATTTCAAACAACTTCATTTGGGGGCAAACAAGTAAAATCATAACCATTGTGATCGATGCCGGACACGGCGGACACGACCCCGGTTGCCATGGTGCTCAGAACAACGAAAAAGAAGTCTGCCTCTCAATGGCACTCAAGTTGGGCGCGCTCATCAAAGAACGCTACCCCGACATCAAAATCATTTACACCCGCAGCACAGATGTGTTTGTAGAACTCGCAGAGCGCGCCAACATTGCCAATCGCAACAACGCAGATTTGTTCATTTGTATCCACGCCAACGCGGGCAGCACTACGGCTTACGGTTCAGAAACATACGTTTTAGGTCTGCACCGCACAGACGCCCAACAAAAAGTTGCCGAACGAGAAAACGCCAGTATTGCCCTCGAAGACGACAAAGGCGCCAAATACCGTTCCTACGACCTCACACCAGACGGCATCATCGCCCTACAGTTTCAATTAGCTGTTTTTCATCGCCAGTCTATTCTTTTTGCCGAAATGATCCAAAAGGAATTCAAGCGCATTGGTCGTTATGACCGCGGCGTCAAACAAGCTGGCTTTTTGGTACTCTACAAAACCACCATGCCGAGCGTATTGATTGAAACGGCATTTTTACCCAACCCGGCTGAAGAAAAACTCATCGGGACCGCAGAAGGCCAACAAAAAATGGCTCAATCGATGTTTCAAGCGTTTGTCAACTACAAAAATGCGACTGAAGGCAAAACCGTTGTGGGCGGAACCACCGCGCAACAAGCGCCTGCCGATCCGAAAATAATTGATGTCAAGCCACCTAAACCCGTAGAAATACCGAAAGAAGCCCCAAAAGAGCAAGGACTTGTATTTAGGGTGCAAATTGAGACCTCCAATAAGGCCATACCGACCAAGTCAAGCCATTTCAATGGACTTGAAATATTTGAATATCAAGACAATACACTTTTCAAATATTGCACTGGAACCTTTCCAAATGACCTTCCAGCTGCCAAAAACTACAAAAACGAACTCATTCAAAAAGGCTTTCCTCATGCATTTGTAGTGGCTTTCCTCGACGGAGAACGCATCAGTATTGAAAAAGCCATTAATTTAGCAGAAAAAAACTAGCTTGAAATTCTCCAAAGAAATCAAAGCCGCGCTCATCGCGCTTGTGGCCATTGTGGTGCTTATTGCCGGCATCAACTTCCTGAAGGGCAATAGCTTTTTTGGTGGTGACGACGTCTATACCGCTTATTTCCCTAATTCTGGCCAGCTCATGGTGTCTTCAAACGTGACCCTTGATGGCGTCGAAATTGGCAAAGTCATGAGCATCCAATCCAATCCGACCGGCGATTCACTGCACAAAGTCAAAATGACTTTCAATATCCACAACAGCGATATTCGCCTACCTAAAGGTGCATTTGTCGAGATTGGCTCACTTGATTTCTTTACCAAAGCGCTTGTTGTCCAACTCCCTGTAGTAGGTGATGGCAAATTTTACAAAGTTGGCGCCACCATTCCAGGACGCGTTTCTGTAGATATGGTAACGCAAGTAAAGGCCTACGCAGATCCGATTTCTCAGAAATTACAAACCATGATGCTCTCCGTAGACAAAATGGTCACCTCCCTTTCTTCATTTTGGGACACCACCGCTACGTCAGAGCTAGAAGGTAGCCTCAAACAAGTCAAACTCACCATCAAGAAATTGGGCAATGTAGCCGACGAACTCCAAGGCTTTGTGGCTGCCGAACGCGCTCAATTCTCCAAAATCATGGCCAATGTGGAAGCCATTACGCTCAATTTGCGTAAAAGCAACGACCAAATCACTGGCATTCTTGGCAACGCCCGCAAAATTACCGATGAGCTCGTCACCGCTGATTTCAAAGGCACCATTTTAGAAGCCCAAACGACGCTCAAGAAGTTCAATATGGTCCTCACCGAAGTCGAAAAAGGACAAGGTACACTCGGCAAACTCATCCACGACGACAAACTTTACGCCGAGCTCGTGGCCACCAACAACGACCTTCAAAATTTAGTGAAAGACCTCGAGGCGCATCCAGAGCGCTACGTTCACCTATCCGTCATTGGTGGCAAAACCAAAGGATTGCAACTTTCTAAGCAAAACGAAGACAAGCTCCTCAAAATATTGGACAGCTTGCCTGAATAAACTGTACTCATGCAACAACTCATTTTTGGCGTCCTGACGCTCTCCAGTTTTGGTTTTTTTGCATTCAACTTGCGCAAAATTGCTCAAAACATTCATATGGGTCTGCCCCTAGACCGCACTGATCGCAAAGCAGACCGTTGGCGCACCATGCTTTTGGTTGCACTTGGCCAAAAGAAAATGTTCACGCGCCCCATCCCTGCACTTCTGCATTTGGCCCTCTATGCTTCGTTTGTCATTACCCAAATTGAGCTCATTGAAATATTAGTCGATGGCATCAGTGGCTCACATCGTTTTTTCCAAGATAGTCTTGGCGGCTTTTATACTTTCATGATCAGCTTCATAGAGGTGTTGTCTGTTTTGGCATTTATTGGCACCGTTGCTTTTTTGGCACGCCGCAACATGCTCAAATTACCTCGTCTCAACATGAAAGAACTCGCGGGCTGGCCTACCCAAGATGCCAACCTCATTCTTGTATTTGAACTCATTTTAATCAGCTTCATCTTCACGATGAACGGCGCAGATGAAGTCTTGCAAGGATATGCTGGCAACTCCAACGGTTTTGCAATCAGTTCTTGGTTAGGACCTATTTTATTTGAGGGCAAGAGCACGCATACCCTGCATGTTTTAGAACAAATAGGCTGGTGGGGCCACATCATCATGGTTTATACTTTCATGAACTACCTGCCCTACTCTAAGCATCTTCATATTTTCATGGCTTTTCCGAACACCTATTTTTCCAAATTGGAGCCAAAAGGACAATTTTCAAATATGGCGAGCGTAACAGCTGAAGTCAAGCTCATGCTCGACCCCAATGCAGATCCTTACGCTGCGCCGGCTACCGACGCTGCACCTTCTCGCTTTGGCGCCAAAGACGTCACCGACCTCACCTGGAAAAACCTCATGGACGCCTATAGCTGTACTGAATGTGGGCGCTGTACATCTGCTTGCCCTGCAAATACAACAGGTAAATTGCTTTCGCCGCGCAAAATCATGATGGATACCAGAGACCGCATGGTAGAACTCGGCGACTACAAACGCAAAAATGGCAGCGACGCCGAAGACCGAAAAAGCCTCTTGGGCAACTACATTACTGAAGAAGAACTATGGGCTTGCACCAGCTGCAATGCTTGTGTACAAGAGTGCCCCGTAAATATCGATCCGCTTTCCATCATCATCGATTTACGGCGCTTTTTAGTCATGGAAGAATCCAAAGTACCGACAGAGCTCACTGGCATGCTCACCAACATTGAAAACAACGGTGCACCATGGCAATTTGCGCCAACTGAACGCATGAATTGGGCAAACGAAGAATAGTCAAAAAGACCTAGCAATGAGCATACAAGTACGCACAATGGCCGACATGATGGCCTCAGGAGAAAGCCCAGATATTTTATTTTGGGTAGGTTGCGCCGGATCTTTTGATGACCGCGCCAAAAAAATCACCAAAGCATTGGTCAAGATTTTGAACCATTGTAAGGTCAATTTTGCGGTCCTCGGAGCCGAAGAAAGCTGCACCGGCGACCCCGCCAAACGCGCTGGCAACGAGTTCACCTTTCAGATGCAAGCACTCATGAACATTGAGTTGCTCAATGGCTATGAAGTCAAGAAAATCGTAACAGCGTGTCCGCATTGTTTCAATACGCTCAAAAACGAATATCCTGAGCTCGGAGGCACTTATGAAGTGATTCACCATACCCAACTCATCCAAGACCTCATCAATACTGGTAAATTGACCCTTGCCGACAACGGTACTTTCAAGGGCAAGAAAATCACGTTCCACGACCCGTGTTACCTCGGACGCGCCAACGACGTCTACGAAGCCCCACGCGAGCTCATCGTCAAGCTAGATGCTGCTTTGGTCGAAATGAAACGCTGTAAAACCAATGGTTTGTGCTGTGGTGCAGGCGGCGCACAAATGTTCAAGGAAGCCGAAAAGGGCAACAAAGAAATCAACATTGAACGCACCGAAGACGCCATTGAAACCAGCGCCAATATCATCGCAACCGGTTGCCCATTTTGCAACACCATGATGACCGACGGCGTCAAGCACTTCGAAAAAGAAGAAGACGTCAAAGTCATGGACATCGCCGAACTCATCGCCAATGCTGCAGACCTCTAATTTAGCGCCACACTTTGGCCCCGACTGTCGGGTCTGGGTATTTATTGGCAAACGCGCCCTAGACGCCACAGAAGCAGCTTGGGCTAATGAAATGCTCGTGTCTTTCACCCAAACATGGCAAACGCACGGCAAAGCCATGAATGCCTCCGGATTTGTTTTCGAAAACCACGCGTTGGTCATTGTTGCCAACGAAGCAGGCGTTCAAGCCTCTGGTTGCTCCATGGATAAAATCAATCAGCAAATCCGCCTCATGGGCACAGAACTCGGCATCGACTTCTTCGAGCGCATGAACACCCTCGTTTGGGACAACAACACCTGGGCCCTCAGCATCTTCTCACCCACAGAAACTCGCCGCACGGTATCTGCTGCAACGCAGTTGTTGGAGGAGTTGATGTAGAATCAACTAGAACCAATTATCACTATTTTGCCGCATGTGGTAAACTGCCAACACAAATACTGTTTGATTTTCAATGAAATAATGGATTCCAAAGTCGAATTTTTTCAAAAATTTTATGCGAACATTTTTATACCTTAATTGACATTTTAAGGGACTTTTATGAATAAACTCCATGCAATTAAAAAGTTCATGTAAGAACTTTTTCTCTAGTCCAGGTGCCTGCTCTAAAAACCACCAACTCAATCGCTCTATTTGTAGTTTCGCTTTGTCGCTAACAACCAAAGCATATATCATTTTTCGATGAATTTTGAAATAAGCTCCTTTTTAACTTCTTGCCAATCCGAATAATTAAGAGCGCCATTATTATGATCGCTTAACACTTTGTTAAGTTGTTCTTTTTGCCAATCCGGAAGCAAATCTTGTTCACTTGATACTTCTATACCTAATTGTTTAGCCAGTTCAAGAAAAAGATTAACTTTTTGGTCTGGTACTTTGAATGTAATCTCTCTCATTTTTTCAGATTTAGGAACTTAGAAGCAACAACTTGAAAGTCAATTTTATAATACAAACTGACTCAAATAAAAATTATTGTTTTACTTTAGTAAAGATACAAAATCTAGCTTCTTTCTAAATCCTTGATGAAATTCTACATCCTTTTCTTTCTCCTCCTCTTTTCTGTTCTCGGCATTATAGTTTTAGGCTTTTTCATTTGGGCAATATCTAAACTTCCTGTTTAAGCATGTTTAAGCACACCGAATGCATCACTCCTGAAAACATTGACACCTTAGACCTCACATCTTTTAGAGAACACATCTCAGATTTACAAAATGTACATTCAAGAGAAACTACTAAAGGCGTTCAAATAGCATGTCAAATCGACTTTGATTTTGAAGGCCCGCAAAAACAATTGAAATGTGCGTACAGTTTAACTCAACCGTTCAAAATACTTTTAATTGCTTCCCTTGCTTTTCAAATTTGTGTAGCCACCATACTTTACATTTTGTACCTCAACAACTTTTTTCCAAGCACGCATTACCTTTTTAAAGCCATCATTATTTTACCCATATTTGGATTGCTGACCTTCATGGTAATGAAAGCAAGTTTTGATGAGAATGTAAAGGTGTTGTCGGGATTTATTCAGGTTGAATTGAAAAAACACAATCATTTACAGAGTAGATAATTCTATAGTCCGCAACTCTAATACGGTATGCCTCTCGACCTTTGAGTTTTTTACAACCCGCTGGCCGTGGCGCGGTAACCCTTCATTCCTTCGAACGTTGCTTTTCAATTAAGTCGAAAGCTTCGTCAATAGGGATTGAAGATAACTCAAAATACCCATCAATATTTTATGCAAACCACCACCCCCGGGTAAACCCCCTTTTTAGATAATTATTCAAATAATTTGAGAACCTTTGCGTTTTTAGCCAAATCAAAAATCAATACATGAAATTCTTTATCATTCTAGCCTTTTTACCTTTTACATTTTTAGCACAAACCGTTTCGTATGCAGACGTTGGCGTTATTGTCAATTTGAATAGCCCGGAGTCTATTGAAATTGGGAACTATTTTCAGGCAGCGCGCAACATTCCGAGCCAAAATATCATCTATGTAAATGTTCCGAACACGGAAGTGATCTACGACAGCGTGTTTAATGTTTTGCGTGCACAAATTGAGGCAAGTATACTAAATTCAGGTATTGAAAACACGCTCAACTATTTGGTAACGACTAAAGGCGTTCCACTGAGAAGATCGGGCATAGATTGTATTGTGAATCAAGGAAACGGCGACTGCGGAGCGGTAGATGCTGAGCTGAGTTTGATTTTAGGACCGCATGCTTCAAATATTGCCCAAAGCAATGCCTTCCTTCATCCTTATTTTAACCAAAATGTACATTTTACAAGAAGTCAGTTTGGGATGTATTTAGTTACGCGCCTAGATGCCTTCACGGTAGGTGATGTCAAACAAATGATAGCCCGCAGCGGGCCAAATACGGCAGTTAATCCTCTAGCTTTTCAGAATATTCTAGATTTGAATGAGGCACAAGGTAATGACACTCTCTACTTTGTAGACACATACATCAATCCTGCTTTAAATGAATTTCAAATTGGAAATTGGATAACGCAAACGGATTACAATATTTCGCCAATTACCAATCAATCTAACGTACTTTCTTACCTTTCAACCGGCTTTGGCCCGCTGCCCGACTACACTCAAAATTTTGGCTTTGTACCAGGTTCTTTTGCGGCTTTAACTACCTGCTCCACTGCTGCTGCTTTCGACAGCGTGTCTAGTTTGAATGCTAACTTTACACTTTCTGATTTAATTGCGCAAGGTTGCACCGCTGCGCACGGCTACGTCAATTGCATTTATTTTACACAATTACTTCGGGCCGATATTTTGGTCAATCGCTACTTGGATCAAACAGCGCATTACAACTTAGCGGAGAGTTTTTACATGGCTGACCGTTTTGCCTCTTGGCAAGGTGTCATTGTCGGTGATCCGAAAACCACGCTCATCGCCGACAACACTGCCGGCATAACTGCAGCTACTCCATCTGTTGACAACCTATTGCTTTTCCCGAATCCGAGTCGGGGTGCGTTTCAAATCAAGGGGATTGATCTAGATCGTGAAATTTCTGTTGTGATTTATTCAGTTACTGGCCAACAAATTCAAAGCATTCAAAACATTAACGAGCAAACCATTATTGAAATGGATAGAAAAGGCGTGTTCTTTGTCACTTTCTTTGAAAACGGTGCTTCAATTGGCATGAAGAAAGTGGTGGTTGAGTGATTGAATAAAATACATCCACCCTCAATACCCACCAGCGCCACCAGCAATTTGCTCAATTGGGTGCCAGGTGGTTTTGATTTCTTGGAAGTCTGAGATGTAGTGGAGGCCTTGGGCTGTGGTGGCGCTCAAATCTGTTGTGTAGAGCTTGCAGCGCTTGAGGTTATCTACTGCTGCTTCTTGTGCGGCGATACTTAAGGCTGAAGGAAGCGGAGCCAAACTCAGTGCATTGACATCCATGTGTCCGGCAAGTGTTGGCAGCATCTCCCCAACTTCGCCTGTTAATATATTGACCACTCCGCCTGGAACATCGGAGGTAGCGAGTACTTCGGCAAAGGTGATGGCACACAAGGGTTGGTTTGTGTTGGCAATAACAACAACTGTGTTTCCACCGATGATAAGCGGTAAAAGTTGAGAAATGAGGCCCAGAAGTGCCGTTTGTTGACACGCCACCACACCCACCACACCCATTGCTTCTGGCGTTGAGAAATTGAAATGTGGGCTAGACACAGGATTTACGCTAGAAATTAGTGCTTGGTATTTATCGGCCCAACCCGAGTAATACACGCAGCGGTCTATGGCTTGTTGGACTTCGCTTTGCGCGGCACTCAGGCTTGCACCCATGCTTTGCAATTCATTGACGAACAAAGTTTTGCGGTCTTCGAGCATTTCCGCCATGCGGTAGGCAATTTGGCTGCGGTTAAACGCTGACCTTCCGGCCCAAGCAGCTTGTGCCTTGCGTGCGGCCTGCACTGCATTGCGGACGTCCTTGCGAGATGCCAAGCAAGCATTGGCTACATGGCTGCCATCTGCGGCCAGTACAGGATAGGTTCGGCCGCTTTCGGTGCGCACAAACTGACCGCCAATGTAGAGTTTGTATGTTTTGAGGATTTCCATTAGTTCTTGAATTTGAGATAGGCACTGAGGCCATGGCGGCCACCCTCGCGGCCAAAGCCACTTTCTTTGTAACCACCAAAAGGTGAAGCTGGGTCGAATTTATTGTAGGTATTGGCCCAAACCACACCGGCGTGCAATTGGCTACTGAGGCCGAAAATACGCGCGCCGTTGGCCGTCCAGACGCCTGCAGCTAATCCGTAGGGCAAATTATTGGCTTTTTGAACCACTTCTTCCATGGTGCGGAAAGTTTGGATGGTGAGCACGGGGCCAAAAATCTCTTCTTGGGCAATGCGCGCGCTTTGCGCAACATCGGTGAATAGCGTTGGTTTACAATAAAAGCCTTGACTTGGAAGCGTGCAATCCGGTTGATACATTTCTGCACCTTCGGCCAAACCGATAGCGAGGTATTTTTCGATGGTTTCTAGTTGCTTTTTCGAGTTAATAGCACCGATATCGGTGTTTTTGTCGAGCGGATTGCCCACATAGATACTTTGTAAACGGAATTTCAATTTGGCAAGCACTTGTTCCGCGATGGATTCTTGAACAAAAAGTCTTGAACCCGCACAGCAAACATGGCCCTGATTGAAGAAGATCGAATTGATGATGCCCTCAACAGCTTGGTCTATCGGTGCGTCCTCGAGCAGGATATTTGCAGACTTACCGCCGAGTTCGAGTGTGACTTTTTTAGGGGTGCCAATGCAAGCTTTTTGGATTTGCTTTCCAACGGCTGTGCTACCCGTGAAGGCAATTTTATCGACGTCTGAATGCGCCACAATTGCTGCGCCGGTATCTCCGTATCCGGTGACGACATTGACCACACCTGCTGGCAAACCTGCCTCTTGGCAAATTTCAGCGAATTTGAGTGCCGTGAGCGAGGTGGTTTCGGCAGGTTTGAGCACCACGGTATTGCCACAGGCCAAAGCTGGCGCTACTTTCCAAGCCAGCATGAGCAGCGGAAAATTCCAGGGAGTGATTTGACCCGCAACCCCTAAAGCTTCGAATTGCTGACCCGCAAAGGCTTCTTGAAGTTTATCGGCCCAGCCAGCGTAGTAAAAGAAGTGATTGCACGCCAACGGAATGTCGATGTCTCTGGACTCTCTAATGGGTTTGCCGCCATCTAGTGTTTCCATGATGGCCAATTCTTTAGCTTTTTCTTGCATGAGGCGCGCAATGCGAAACAAATACTTTCCGCGCGCTGCACCGCTGAGTTTGGACCACACGTTTTCGTAAGCCGAACGTGCCGCACTGACCGCTAAATCAATATCGGTAGCGTTGGCCCAAGCGATTTTGGCTAAGTGGCTTTCATCGGCCGGATTCACGGTAGCAAAATACGTTCCGGAGGCTGGTGCTTGCCATTTGCCATCGATAAAAAGTTCGTATTGCGGCTTGATTTGGACCTGCGCTGCAGATTCCAATGAAGGTTCCAGGTTCCAGGTTGGGTTGCTCATGATTAGTCGATTGAAAAGTAGGCGGCAGATTGGTATTTGCCAGTGAGTTGTTTTTGGTATTGCATCAGCAGGTCATTGGCCAAGCTGCTGGCGCCAAAACGATACCACTCGTTGCTGAGCCAGGCCTCGCCCAACACTTCCTTGACCAGCAGCAAATGTTGTAGTGCCAGTTTGGAGGAGGATATGCCACCTGCGGGCTTCATGCCAATCATTTGACCTGTTTTGTCATAATGATCTTTGATAGCGCCGAGCATCGTGAGCACAACCGGAAAAGTGGCAGCGGGTTGAATTTTACCCGTAGAAGTTTTAATGAAATCAGCGCCTGCAGCAATGGCAAGATCCGAGATTTTTCTGACTTGATCGAGTGAATCTAGTTCACCTGTTTCAAAAATGACTTTGAGACGCGCAGCACCACACAAAGCTTTGATGGCTGCGATTTCGTCGTAAACAAATTGGTAATCACCCGCTAAAAATCGACCTCTTGAAATGACCATATCGATTTCGTCGGCACCGTTGTCTAGGGCGTAAAGCGTATCTAATTTCTTGACTTCAAACGGCGCTTGCCCAGATGGAAAAGCAGTAGAAACACTGGCTACTTTGATGCCGGAGTTACCAAGTGCTTGTTTGGCTACGCCTACCATAGTTGGATACACGCATATCGCCGCAACTGTCGGTAAATCTGCAGCTTGATCGTGTAAGTGCTGGGCTTTGTAACAGAGTTGACGCACTTTTGCAGGTGTGTCCTTACCCTCTAATGTGGTGAGGTCTATCATGGAAAGCGCCATGCGCAAACCTTGTAATTTGGCTGCGCCTTTGATGCTGCGGGCTTGAATGCGCGCAATGCGTTCGAGCGTTCCAATTTGGTCTATAGGCGGGGTCTTAGCCAATAAAGCACTGAGTTCAAGAGGCGAGATAGATGCAAGCATGACCCAAAGTTAAAAAAACTTGGGTACCTGAGGTTTAATCTTCGTCGTCGTCGGAAGGTTCGTCATCGGCGAAGTCATCTTCTTCTTCATCGTCGTCTTCGAGGTCGTCGTCTTTGAGATCGTCTGGTTTGTCAAAGTCGTCGTCGAAGTCGTCTTCTTCTGCAGCGGGTTTAGCTTTGGGCTGAATTTTGTTGATCTTCACTAAATAGATGACTTCATCGGTCTCCCAAACCAGGGCGTCTAGTACCTCTCCAGTTGGGGTCTTGATGGAGGTCAGGTGGTTGATATACCCATCCGGAAAATCGCGGAGGATTTGTTTTTTCTGCTCGATGGTGAGCTTGTCGTAACTGATGATTGCTCTTCTTTTTGACATAGGATTGACAACTATTTACAAGGCAAAATTATATTTTTTGATATTGTGGCAAACAAGAGATTAAAAAATCTTTAAAAAAATAAATTTCTTTTCCGTAATGTTACTGATTAAGTCCTTAAAAGCCAGCATCAGACAAGCTTTTTTGAATACCTTTGTCAAAAAGCAAAAGTTTCATGTCTAAAGCAAAAAGCGCGTTTTTCTGTCAAAATTGTGGTCACGAAACACCAAAATGGCTCGGCAAATGCCCTGGTTGCAAAGAATGGAACACCTTCGTGGAAGAGCGCACCGAAAAGATGCCCAAACACGTGGTGAGCTTTTCCAAATCGTCGCAAGCCCAGCAAGCCGTCCTGATCCAAGAAGTGCAAAAAAGCGAAGAAAGCCGCATTGCACTCCACGATTTTGAGCTCAACCGTGTGCTTGGCGGCGGTATTGTTCCGGGTTCTATCAACCTTCTAGGCGGCGACCCCGGCATCGGAAAATCCACACTTTTGCTGCAATTGGCCATCAAAGAACAGCTCAAAGTACTATATGTTTCTGGTGAAGAAAGCGAGCAGCAAATTCGCATGCGCGCCGAACGCTTGGGCCTAGATAATCCCAATTGC
Source organism: Bacteroidota bacterium (assembly GCA_041168605.1). Taxonomy (GTDB): domain Bacteria; phylum Bacteroidota; class Bacteroidia; order Flavobacteriales_D; family Crocinitomicaceae; genus UBA952. The sequence continues at coordinate 31,848 of JBEEKN010000002.1, forward strand.
TACTTACTCACTGAGACCAACCTCCAGCAAGTATTGGTCCAGGCAGAACAAATTCAGCCCCAGCTACTCATCATCGATTCTATTCAAACACTTTATACCGATAGCGTTGAAAGCTCGCCAGGCTCTGTGGTTCAGGTCAGGGAATGCACGGCCAATTTACTGCGCTTTGCCAAACAAACCGATATTCCGATTTTCTTGATCGGACACATTACCAAAGACGGCACTATTGCAGGCCCGAAAGTCTTAGAACACATGGTCGACTCCGTTTTGCAATTCGAGGGAGACCGCCATCACATTTACCGCTTGTTGCGCAGCATCAAAAACCGCTTTGGCTCGACCAACGAGCTCGGCATTTACAGCATGCAAGGCAACGGTCTTTTACCGGTTGCCAATCCTTCGGAAGTTTTGGTTTCTATTGGCTCGGAGGCGCTCAGCGGTGTGGCCGTGGCTTCAATGGTAGACGGCATTCGCCCGCTACTCATTGAAGTGCAAGCATTGGTTTCATCTGCAGCCTACGGCACCCCCCAACGTTCGTCTACCGGCTTTGATGTCAAGCGCCTCAATATGCTGCTAGCCGTTTTAGAAAAACGCTGTGGTTTTCGCTTGGCCGCCAAAGACGTTTTCTTAAATATTGCCGGCGGCATCAAAGTAGACGACCCCGCCATTGACCTTGCTGTAGCCATGGCCATTTTATCTTCCAACGCCGATCTCGCCATTGATAAAACCATCTCTTTTGCAGCCGAAATTGGCCTCAGCGGTGAGCTCAGACCCGTCAACCGCCTAGAGCAACGCTTGGGTGAACTCGAAAAACTCGGTTACAAAAAAATCATCGTGTCCAAATATTCCAAAGGCATCAAAGGACACAAACACCAAATAGAAATCATCCCTTGCACCAAAATCGAAGAAGTGGTGCGTGCGGTTTTTGCTTAAACTATGCCCAGACTGATCCTCGTCCCGACCCCAATTGGCAACCTAGAAGACATCACGCTTCGGTCCTTGCGCATCTTGCAAGAAACACCGCTCATTTTTGCCGAAGATACCCGCGTGACCAACAAACTTTTGAATCACTTTGAGATCAAAAAAAAGGTCTTGGCTTTTCATGCCCACAACGAACACCGCTTTTTAGAGAAAACCGTCGAACTGATTCAACAACACGAATTTTGTGTGTTGGTATCCGACGCTGGTACGCCAGGCATCTCAGATCCTGGGTTTTTATTGGTGCGCGCTTGCGTACAGGCGGGAATTGAAGTTGAATGTCTGCCTGGGCCAACGGCATTTGTACCCGCATTGGTCGCTTCTGGGTTTCCTTGCGACAAATTTGTGTTCGAAGGCTTTCTGCCCCACAAAAAAGGACGTCAGACGCGCATTCAAGCCCTTGCCCAAGAAAACCGAACTGTGGTTTTGTACGAATCTCCGCACCGCATTGCCAAAACTCTCAACCAAATGTGCGAATGGCTAGATCCACAGCGCGAGGCTTGTGTGGTCAGGGAAATCAGCAAAAAGTTTGAAACGTATCACCGCGGTACACTCGCCGAATTACAAAGCTATTTCGCTCAACACGAGGCAAAAGGTGAAATCGTGCTGCTCTTGAAGGGTAACACCGAATAATTGCCGGTTTTTCGCTATTTTTGAGGGTGCAATTTCAGCAAATCATAGGCCAAACAACCCTCAAGCAAGAACTCATCCAAGAGATCAATTCTGCCAAAATTGCACATGCCCAATTACTTCAAGGCCCAGCTGGCTATGGCGGCCTGCCTTTGGCTTTGGCTTTTAGTCAATATCTGTTTTGCACAGACCGCGGTGAAAACGACAGCTGTGGACGCTGCGCAGCTTGTCAAAAAGTACAGCAACTCCAGCACCCGGACCTTCATTTTGTATTTCCGGTAGTGCTGAGCATCGGCAAGACATCTGATTTATTTTTGGCCGACTGGCGCGCGCAAATCCAACGATCGGCCTATTTCGACCTCTTCGACTGGACCGAACGCATCGACACCAAACTGCGCAAGCCCATTATTGGAACAGATGAAAGCAAAGAAATCATCCGCAAACTCAGCCTCAAAGGTTACGAAGGTGGCTACAAAGTCATGATCATTTGGCAACCTGAAGAAATGAATGCCGATTGCGCCAATAAGTTACTCAAGATACTCGAAGAGCCACCCGCTCAAACCCTCTTTCTTTTGGTGAGTGAGGATGCCAGCAAGCTCATGATCACGATTCAATCCCGCACGCAGCTCATTCGGGTACCTAAAATCAGTACCGACGACCTCAGTGCTTTTTTGCAACAAACCAAAAGTCAAACGTGCACCAATGCAGATGCAATTGCAGCCTTTGCAGATGGTTCTGTGCTGGCCGCCATGGACTACCTGGCCACCTCCGAAGACCAAGACCAACAGCGCAATCAATTCATCCAACTCATGCGGGTTTGCTACAAAAAAGAAGTGTTGGCCATGATGAATTGGGCCGACGACATCGCCTCAATTGGCAAGGAAAGACAAAAACTCTTTATCCAATACGCGCTCCACATGATGCGTCAAAGCATCCTCACCAATTACATGGGCGACGTTCTGACAAAAGTTTCCACCGATGAAGCCGCTTTTTTAGAAAAATTTGCGCCTTTTATCTCTGGCAACAACATCCGAGAATTCATGAGCACCTTTGACGCCGCCTATTTTCAGATAGACCGCAACGCCAATGCACGGATCCTATTTACGCAACTTTGCTTTCAAACGATGCGCTACATCCATCAGGCGTAGTTCAAACGACTTTATTTATTAACTTTACAACAAAAAAATCAAATGGGTTGTGCGTCATGTAGTAGCGGTGGAGGAACACCAAAAGGTTGTAAAAACAACGGCACATGCAGCAGCGGCGGATGCAACAAACTCGAAGTTTTTGATTGGCTTGCCAACATCAGCTTGCCAGCAGGTCAGAGCACCTTCGAACTTGTAGAAGTCCGTTTCAAAAATGCCCGCAAAGCTTTCTATAGAAACGCTGACCACATTTCCCTACAAACCGGCGATGTCGTTACTGTAGATACTTCCCCAGGATGGGATATTGGCGTGGTTTCCGCCCTTGGCGAGCTCGCGCGCATCCAAGTCAAGAAAAAAGCACCCAACCTCAAAACCATGGAGTGCAAAAAAATCTTGCACATTTCCAATCAAGAGGAAATCGATAAATGGATCAAAGGCCGCACCTTAGAACGCGACCTCCTCACCCAATCGCGCACCTTAGCTCAAAACCTCAAACTCGACATGAAAATCTCAGATGTCGAGTACCAAGCAGACCTCAGCAAGTCTACATTTTACTACACGGCAGAAAGCCGAATAGACTTCAGACAGCTCATCAAAGACATGGCCGAGCGCTTTAAAGTGCGTGTCGAAATGCGCCAAATTGGCTCGCGTCAAGAAGCTTCACGCTTAGGCGGGATCGGCTCTTGCGGTAGAGAACTCTGCTGCAGCACATGGCTCACCGACTTTAGATCGGTATCCACATCAGCGGCGCGTTACCAACAACTTTCGCTCAACCCACAAAAATTAGCGGGTCAGTGCGGCAAACTCAAATGTTGCCTCAACTACGAGCTCGACATGTACCTAGACGCCATCAAGTCTATGCCCAAACCAGACAGCAAGCTACAGACCGAAAAAGGCGATGCCGTTCACATGAAAACAGATGTTTTCAAACGCATCATTTGGTACGCTTACAAAGGGGGAAATGGAATGGTCGCGCTAACACCTGAGCGCGTTGCAGAGATCAAAAAACTCAACAAAGACGGTGTCAAGCCCAAAGACCTCGCCGATTTTGCACAAGTCAAAGAAAAAGTAGAAGAAATTGGTTATCAAAATGTTGTGGGCCAAGACAGCCTCACGCGCTTTGAAAAATCTTTCAGCAACAATAACAACAAAAAAAGAAGACCCAATCGCAAACCCCGCAAACCGAACCCCGGAGGGCCAAAAAATGAAAAAGCTAGTTAGTGTTTTTTTCTTACTGAGCTTGCTCACGGCAAGTTGTACCAAAAAGGCTATTTACACCAAAGCCTATCGCTTCAAAAACGAGCAATGGACGCAAAGTGTGAAGCCCTCATTTGAAGTCGATATCCAAGACACCACCCAACTCTACGATTTCATTTTTACACTGCGTAGCACCACAGATTACGCCTACAACAACCTCTGGATTTTCTTGCGTACCACCCCGCCATTTGGCAAAAGCGTCCGCGAACCTTACGAAATCAAAACGGCAGATGCCAACGGCAACTGGATTGGCAAAAAATCTGGCACCGTCGTTGAGCACCAACTCATTTTCAAGCGCCGCAAAGTGCCCTTCAAAGGCAAATACAAATTCAAGCTCGAACAGGCCATCACCGAAAAAAGTGTAGATGAAGTGCTCGACATCAGTTTAGAGGTGAAGATAAGTGAAGCCGAATAATGCTCAAATTTAGATCACTTTCGCCACAAGAGTTAAGCGAACTCGAAACAGAATTCAAGCATTTTCTGGTTATTAACGAACTCTACGACGCCGAATGGCGCGAACTTGCCAACAACAACCCTGCAAAAGCCCAAGAATTCATCGACCTATTTGCCAATATTGTCCTTGAAAAAGCATACACTCAAATGCCTGGCTTACTTCAGATCGGAGATGATTTCATCACGGTTTTTGATTTGCGACACGACATTTGGAACTTCTACCACTTTCAGTGGGCCACAGCTGAGATACAGACCGATATTACACCAGAAAACTGGCTAGAGTTGATTGAAAAATCTTGGACTGGTCTCACCTTAAAGAAAGGATCCAAACAAAGTTCTGAACACAAGGCTGAAGAAGTTTTTGCCCTCATTTGCAAGGGTGCTACACCACTCCACCCCCAAACACTTCAGGATTTCCTGCAGCTCCTCAGCACCGAATAAACAACCTTTTTTCAAGCGCAAGGCATCTTTTTTTGGACAATTCCGTTTATAGAACTAAATTTGAGTTATTGTAACCTAAACACAAACGCATGAAACTGACGCGCTTTGCTTTCTTAGCCACCTTACTTTTACTGATTTCTTCAGCCTGTATCGAACACGAAGTCATTCCACCACCAACGAATAAAGTAGACCTCAACGCCAGCTTTGTTGGCTACATCAACGGCACGCAAGTGGAGCTGACACAAAACGTCAACAACTACCTTGGCTTTGCCTTAGATACTCAAATTGTCAATGTTGCGCCAATTCTTTCTAAAGTGATTTACACTTCCGGCATTGCTTCAATGGCCAACCCACAAAGCATCTCATTGTCTTTTGGTTCACTCGAGTGGGACGCAACCGGCAGCACCACACCTACGCTTCCGATGTTCAACGACTTTCACATGACCAACTCTGGCAATCCAGTGCCTTTCAAAGACGTTACTACCCTCGCTACCAACAGCATCAATGGCGTACAGGTTTCTTACACAGACAACACCGGCAAATTTTGGATTTCTCGCGAAACAGACCCGGGTCAAACCGCCAACTTCACTATCTTGAAGCAAGCCTCTGACGGCACCGGAGATTACTCCCTATTCGAAGTGACTTTCAGTTGTAAAGTTTGGTACGTAGATCCACAGACAGCAGTGGAAGAATCGATCCAAATCAACAACGCCAAGCTTCGCAGTTGGTTCAAGCGCTAAACTTAAGTTGAACTAAAACGCCTGAATGAGTGAAGCACTCAAAATAGCAATCATAGGCGACTACAACTTCACCTACAATTCGCACCACGCGACAAACCTTTCCTTGGACCACGCTGCCGAATTCTTAGAACTCGAAATCAATTATTACTGGATCAAAATTAATGAGGCCCTGCAGTTCAAGAAAACTGTTTTTGAACAATATGACGGCATTTGGGTAGCACCTGGCCCCTACCTCAATCCATTTTTTTTGAATGGTGTTTTTCGACATCTGGTCGATCTCAAAAAACCTGTCTTTGCCACAGGTGATTGCTTTAAAATCTTTATTGACTACCTCATTACTGCCAATAACATGAATCCGTATGGCGAAAAGCTCATTTCTGAGAACCTCGTCAATAGCAATCACTTTGAGCCCATCGATGTGCTTCCCAAAACAAGCTCCATGGAACGCTTGTATGAAAATTGTAGTTCGGTAGAATTGAGTGCTACGCGCTACAGCATGTATCCGCAACTACTCGAGCAATTGATTGGTGAATTCATCGATATTGAAGCCGTCAATCAATTTGACGATCCTGAAATCATTACCCTCAAAGCGCATCCGTACTTTTTGTCTTCTAGTTTTTGTCCGCAGATATCCTCTACCCGAGACCTCCCACATCCGTTGGTCTATACATTTTTAAAGATATCCGCAGAGCTAGCTGGTCTCGACTCACAACTCCAAGAATAAATCTAGCTGCGTGTAGTATAAAAACGGACGCACAGGCAATTTAAAAATAGCTTCCAAGAGCTCAGCATAGGAAATAATTTGCTTCATGTGGGAATCTTGTCTGAGGCCCGTCTTGAAGTCTATCACAACTACTTCATTGTGCTTGAGCCAAACTTTGTCGGGCTGCTTCATTTGATTGATATCGGCAATGATACGCTGCTCATTGAATTCTTCCAAAATACCTTCCTCTAGTTGTTGGGCACTTACGTGCGTCCAAAAACGCAGAGCCGCGGCACTGAGTTCCGTGACTTGATCTTGAGCAACTGAGCCTTCTTGCAGCGCTTTTTGCAACGCAGCGGGCACTTGACTTGAAGCCGAACAAAGCGCCATTAAGCGATGGAAGGCCAAGCCAAAAAGTTGATCTGGAACCTGCTCCAAATCAGGTGTTCTGAATACCAAAGAAGGATACCACAGCTGATCTGGCAGTGCCAATGGATGAAAAAACTTAGTGTTTGCTGCCTCTAACGTTTCTTTTTGCGCATCGCTGCGCACTTCTACAACAGCTTGTCCGGACACATAAACATGCTCTTCTTGTAGCCTGAGGTCGGGGTGCACCAGCAGTTGTTCGTGAATTTGAGCACCAAAACCTTTGGCCTTGTGGTGATTCCAAACATATAGTCTTTGTTCTGGTCGGGTGAGGGCCACATACAGCAAGTTGAGTTTGTCGAGGTAAATGGCCGCAAGTTCTTTTTCTTTGAAAGACCTGAATTCGGGAATGGCGTCGGACGGAAACGAATAGGCCAAGCCCTCGCCAGCCTGCATCAAAAACTTAGACATGCCGTAAATGATGATGCTGAAATCTAAGCTAGGAATGAGTACCACAGGGAATTCCAAGCCTTTTGCTTTGTGAATGGTCATGATGCGGATGGCCTCCGTAGACTCGGGCATCTGTAGGGCTAATTTGTCTTTGTTTTGCTCAATAAATTCGATAAACGGCAGCAATTCCGCATTGCGATTGAGTTGGTATTGAAAAGCGACATCGAAAAAATGATGCACATAAGGCTCGGTGGTGTCGTTGATTTGAAAACATGCGGCTACTTTTTGAAGCAAGTCAAAAAGGTGCTCATAAGGCATAAACAGCGCATCTTCGGAACCAAATTCAGCTTTGTAAAAAGCATTTTCATCAAAATAGCGCAATTGCTTGCCTTCCTTCTCATAGGTCTTAAAGTAAGACATATAGCTCGCGACCTCAAACTTGCCTTTGGCGCGCAAGTACGCTTCTGCCAGGCGCTTGCCTAGTGTTGGGTTGGAAGGTTTTGCGCGCTTCTTGAGGTATAATAAAAACAACTGCACCAATGGATTGGAAACGAGCAAGAGTGAATCTTGCGACACCACTTGCATGCCTACTTGCGTGAGGGCAAGGGCAATTGCGTTGCCTTTTTTATTGGTTTCGGTGAGCACACAAATATCGCAAGGTCTAAAGCCGTCGAGGACGACCTGCTCAATGGTGCTGCGGATTTTTTCGTGGAGGAGCGCTTCGGGGAGGTCATTGACGAGGCTTTCAATTTGCACAAATCCGGCCTTGCTCGATTTCGGGTTTTGATGAAGTGAGGCGTAGAAATCTTGGTGCTGCGGTGGTAAGGCAAGCGCTAACTGCTTGAATAGCGCATTATTGAACTCGACGATTTGAGCCGCAGAACGGTAGTTGTCTACAAGACTATTTTTTGCTGCGCTGGCCTCAAAACGCGCGCTATTTTCAGCCATTTGAGGGTCGTTCTCGGGATTGTACAGACTTGGCAAAGCGACGAATTGCTCAGCCAAACCGTTGTTGAAGCGGTATATGCTTTGCTTGGCATCGCCGACAATGAGGTTCGGACGCTCGTAAGATATGGCCTCGAGCACCAATGGAATCATGTTGACCCACTGCAAACGGGAGGTATCTTGGAATTCGTCAAGCAAGAAGTGTTCGTAACGGATCCCTAAACGCTCGTAGATGTAGGGCGCTTGCTCACCCTGAACCAACTGACTGATGAGCTGATTGAACTCTGAAATGCGGATTTGTTGTTGGGCGGTCATGAGGGCCTTGGTTTGCTGCGCAACGTATTGCAGCAAGGCCATGTCGTAAAAGTTTTTGCGCTGTGTTTCGAGGAGTTTGAATGCACCCAAAGCTTGGTCATAACTTGTTTCGAGTTCAAGAAGTGCGGTATTGACCGCAGAGGGAAGCTCGTAAAAGTTCTCTTCGAGCTTTTCTTTGAATTTGGGTGCGTAAAAAGACCCTTCTTTTTTGCCTAGCCCCCAATTTGGGTCTTGCACAAATGCATCGATGCGTTTTTGATCGGTTGCGGTCTTGAAATTTGTACCCTTGAAAGGCGCGGCAAGCGCATGAACTGCGGCGCACTCGGCTAAAAAGTCGGCTTTAACCCGCTCAGCTTTTTCTTGAAATTCTTTGTAGCTTTCTGGCGTATAGGTGTTGGTGAGCAGCTGCGCCACTTCTTTGGCATTGCGTTCTTTGCTCAGGACCTCCGAAAAGTGCAGCAAAGATTTTTTGAAGTCCCAGGATTCGCCTTCGGCTACTTTTGTTCTGGCGTAAGAAAGCATCCAGCGCGTCAGCTCTTGCGCATCGGGTTGCCCAAGGCGCGCTATGAGCAAATCCAAGACTTCGTCGAGTATTAATTTTTCGTTGAGCACGACCTCAAAATCGGCTGGTAAGTCGAGGTCACGGCTAAAGGAGCGAATGAGGCGTAAATTGAATTTGTCAATGGTTGAAATATTGAAATCTTCGTAGTGGTGCAGGATACCCTGGAGTGCGCCAGCTGCGCGCTGCTGCAACTGCACTTCAGTGTGTGAGGTTTCGTCGAGGAGGTCTTTTTGGAGCGCTTTTGTTTTGGAGTTAGCGCTTGCTGGATAGGCCAAACCACTCAGGGTTTGCAAAATGCGGTCTTTCATTTCGTTGGCCGCCTTGTTGGTGAAGGTCATGGCGACTATATGCCGGAACTTTTGACGGTAATTGACATCGGAAAGTAAAATCTTAAGATACTCTAAAACAAGACGATGCGTCTTGCCGCTACCCGCAGATGCGGCATAAACGCGTAAGGCTTTGGAAGATGGTTGGGGCATTAGCTGAATTTGGGCTGAACTTTTCCTAAAATTAAGAACATTTTGAGCGTTTTGACGTATTTTTGTTAGATGAGACCAACATTTTTAAGCATCTTTTTTGGCTTGCTGCTCGCGGCCTGTGGCGACGACACGCCTACAGAACCTAAAGCGCAGATTCAAGTCAGTATGCAACCGGTCTTTGGGGTACAGCCATTTTACATGGACAGCATCTACACCACCCAAGAAGGCTACAAAGTTAAATTCACCGAACTCAAGTGCTATTTTACGCTATTTGGCAATGGTTCTACTGCGCTACATCAAGCCGCCTTACTCGACTACAGAGAAACCGGTAGCCTGCTTTTCAAAAAAGAAGGCGACTACGCTTTGTTCAACAAATTAAGTGCCGTTCTTGGCGTAGACAGCAGCCTCAACCACCTCGACCCGAGTGCGTTTGCAAATGAAAGCCCACTGAATATCAGCAATGCTGGCCCAATGCACTGGGGCTGGAACCCAGGCTATATTTTTATGAATGTCGAAGGCAAGGTAGACACCATTGTAGACGCCACCACCAATCCCGATCTCTCTTTTAGTTTTCATATCGGCACCGACGCCTATCTGCAAAACCTCCAATTCAATGCCGTCAACTGGACAGACATCGGCAACCAAACCCGCGAATTCAAACTCAAACTGGACTTACTCTCGTTTTTAGGTCAAGGGGTGAACAGCATCAACCTCAGTACAGAAAACCTCACCCACACCGCAGCTGGGCAAGAGGCCCTTTCCCAAAAAGTCATCGCTAATTTTAAAAACGCCATTAGCCCTTACTAATGAAAAGATTGCTAATTTTCTTTAGCCTACTGCTTTTGTTTAGCGCTTGTCGCAAAGACAAAACTACTTTTCAGCCCACCCCCTATGCGCTAGAAATTCCGAGTCATTTTCCGGACATGATCATTCCGTCAGACAACCCCATGACCCAAGAAGGTGTAGAACTCGGGCGCTGGTTGTTTTTTGAGAAAAGGCTCTCAGCCAACGACTCCATGAGTTGTGCTTCTTGTCATTTGGCACAAAGTAGCTTTTCGGATCCCAATAAATACTCTACCGGCATTGACGGCATTGCAGGCAACCGCAACTCTATGGCACTCATCAACCTCGGTTGGGACAACTTCTTTTTCTGGGACGGCCGCGCAAGCACGCTCGAACAACAAATCCTCGAACCCATTCCCAACCCCATTGAAATGCACCAAAGCTGGACCGACGCCGTCTACAAGCTCAACCTAGACATCAACTACCGCAATAAATTTTACCGCGCTTTTGGCGAACCCGGCATCGACTCTACAAAAGTCACTAAAGCCATTGCGCAGTTTATCCGCACCATGATCTCCGCATCGTCGAAATACGATGTCATGTACAAATACGAAAACGGCATGTCTCTCACAGCCCAAGAGCAAAGCGTTTTGCAAACTGTGGACGTCGAAGAATGGGCTGGTTATGACCTCTTCAAAAGCCTCAATGGAGCCGATTGCTTTCACTGCCACAACGGGCCGCTCATGCGCGTCAAGAAATACAGCAACAACGGCTTAGACGCCAATTTCACCGACCTCGGACGCGGCGCAGTAACTGGCAATCCGGAAGACAACGGCAAATTCAAAGTACCTACACTGCGTAATATTGCACTGAGCGCGCCTTACATGCACGACGGCCGCTTTCAGACCCTCGACGAAGTCATCGAACACTACTCTAGCGGAGTGCACGTCTCCCCTACCATAGACCCACTCATCGAGTTTGCCAACCAGGGAGGCGTTCAACTGAGCGCGCAAGAAAAATACTTGCTCAAAAAGTTTTTGCTCACCCTCACCGACAACTCCTTTATTTCCAATCCGAATTTCAAAGACCCACACTAACATGAGCGCAAGTCGTTTAACCACCGAAGACAAGGCCCTAAAAATCAATCTAACCAAAGACATCTATGGTTGTTTTGCAGAAATTGGCGCCGGTCAGGAAGTGGCCGCTAACTTTTTCAAGGCTGGTGGAAGCTCAGGTACTATCGCCTACACGCAGTCTGCCTACGACATGAAAGTATCGGACTCCATGTACGGAGAAACCGTCCGCTACGTCTGCGAAGAGCGCTTGCTCACCATGCTTCAAACCGAATTCAAGCACCTTCAAGACATCTTGCCGGTCAAGAACCGCGATGCCTGCTTTTTTGCTTTTTGCAATACGGTTGAGTCACTTAATTACCACAAAACCAATCAAGGACAAGGTTGGGTTGGCATGCGTTTTCAACTGGGGCTCAACAAAAAACCAAACGACGTCATTTTGCACATCAAAATGCACGACAACAGCCACAAAGCACAACAAGAAGCGCTGGGTATTTTGGGCGTCAATCTGATTTATGCGTGTTATTTCCAATCGGGCAATATCGACGATTTTATCGACGGCATCGTACACCGCTTGCCACCAGACCGCATGGAAATCGACATGCTGCGCATTTCGGGTCCGGACTTTGAAGACACCGACAACCGCATTATTGCGCTCAACTTAGTCAGACGCGGCATCACCAACGCCACCATGTTCGACCTCGCGAAGAATGTCATGCAGCCCTCTACGGCCCTCTACAAGAAAAACATCTTGCTGATGAGAGGTCGGTTCAGACCTGTGACCAAAGTGCATATCGACATGATCGAACGCGCCCGAGCTGCTTTTGCTAAAGAACATCGTGTCAAGCCAGAACAACTCGAGGTGGTTTTTGAACTCACGCTCAAAGACCTTACCGCCGATGGCAAAATTTCAGACAAAGACTTCCTAGACCGCGCTGAATTACTTGGCTCACTCGGCTATACCGTGATGGTCTCGAACTACCTCAAGCATTACAAAATGCTCGAATACCTCTCTTCGATTGCCCGTGGCAACTTAGTTGGTGTCATTATGGGGATTTATAATTTACACATCATTTTTGACGAAAAGTACTACGACAACCTTCCGGGTGGACTGCTAGAAGCTTTTGGCCGCGGTTTTGGCCACAACGTCAAGTTGTATATTTATCCAGCCATCAATGTGGAAGATGGCAGCTTGTATCATTTAGGGAATATCAAGCTACCTGAAAACCTCATTGGACTGCTCAACTACATGCAAGCCAACGACAAAATCACGGCCTTGCAAGAATACGACCCAAGTTTGCTGCACATCTTGTCAGACGACGTCTTGAGTAAAATCAAAGCCAACGCAAATAGTTGGGAAGACGACGTTCCTTATGAAGTAGTGAAGGCCATCAAATTTTTCGAACTCTTTGGCTACCAGCAAAAACTGCAAACCCACTAATGCCACACATTAAAAATGCCCTGATCCGTTACCGCATCATCGACCGCATGCTGCGCAACAAATACAAGCCGTATCCGTCCAAAGAAGCGCTGCGGTCGGCTTGTGAAGATTCATTATTCGGCTCTGATTCAGGCGCTCATATTTGTGCTTCCACCATCGAGAAAGACCTTTTCACGATGAAAATGGAACACGACGCCCCCATTCGTTACAGCAAAAAGAATGGCGGCTATTTTTACGAAGATCCCGATTTCAGTATCAACGACGTACCGCTTTCCGAAGACGAACTCTCGTCTATCCGCTTTGCTGTTTCAACGCTTCAGCAATTTAGAGAGGTACCTTTCTTTCAGCAATTTGGCATGGCCATTGACAAAATTGTAGACCGCGTGGCCGTGGGCGAGCAAAACCAAGAAATGTCGAAGTATATCCAATTTGAAGCGGCGGTTTCTACAGGTGGCAACGAATACCTACCGACGCTTTTGGAAGGCATTCAGGCACAAAAACGCGTGTGGTTTATGTACACGAGTTTTCAGCAACAGCAATCGAAACCTAGAAAAGTGAGCCCTTTATTTTTGAAGGAATACCGCAACCGATGGTACCTCATTTGCTTTGATCTCCAAAAACAAGACATCTCTACTTTTGCGCTCGACCGCATGACCGAACTGCAACTTTTAGACGAGGCCGCACAAATCCCTTCAGACTTTAACGCCACCGACTACTTTCGCGATGCGATCGGCATTACCGCGTTCAAAGGAGAAGCGCTTCGAATTGTCTTGAAGGCCGATGCCATCGCAGCCCGCTACATCGAAACACAAGCCTTTCACCACTCTCAAAAACTGCTCGAAAAACAAGCTACCTACAGCATTTTTGAACTGCGCATTTTGGTGACAGAAGAATTTATACGCAGTTTACTTGGCTATGCTGGCGAGGTGGAGGTCATCGAACCCGCAAGCTTGCGCCTGACTTTACAAGAGCGCGCGCAGGCCCTACTCAAACTATATCAATCCTAAAAATATGTCAGCAATTATTTCACATTTGGAAGAGGGCGTCCTCACCATTACTTTGAACAGACCGTCTGTTTTCAATTCATTCAACCGCACAATGGCCTTGCAATTGCAAGCTGAACTCGACCGCTGTGCTTCGGATGACGCCATCAGAGCCGTTGTTTTAACAGGAGAAGGCAAAGCATTTTGCGCCGGACAAGACCTCGCCGAAGCAACTGACCCCGAGGGGCCTGCATTGCAACAAATTGTGGCAGAGCACTACAATCCGATCATTCTCAAAATACGCGCACTAGAAAAACCTGTAATTGCTGCTGTAAACGGCGTGGCGGCAGGTGCTGGTGCCAATATCGCCTTGGCTTGCGACATCGTTTTGGCCAAAGAAAGCGCTTCTTTTATCCAAGCCTTTTCAAAAATCGGACTCATTCCAGATTCTGGCGGCACCTTTTTATTGCCGCGCTTGGTTGGGCTGCAAAAGGCCACGGCACTCATGATGACCGGCGAAAAAGTATTGGCCAAAGATGCCGAGCAAATGAATATGATCTACAAGGCTATTGCCGACGAAGACTTCAGCGCAACGGTGGACAAACTCGCCGGCCAAATGGCTCAAATGCCCACCAAAGGCCTAGGACTCACCAAAAGAGCCCTGAACCTCAGTTTGTATAATTCGTTAGAAAATCAATTGAAAATCGAAGAACTCTTGCAAACAGAAGCTGGGCAAACCCACGACTTCAAAGAGGGCGTTACAGCCTTTCTCGAGAAAAGAAACCCTGAATTTAAAGGACACTAAAATGAAAGAAATAATTGGTGTAATTGGCGCAGGCACAATGGGTGCAGGCATTGCCCAAGTAGCTGCCCAAGCTGGGCATAAAGTTGTTTTGAGCGATACCAACCCAGAGCAGCTTTTGCGCGCAGAGCAACAAATCAAAAAAAGTATTGAGAAACTCGTTGAAAAAGGCAAGTTTACAGCTGAATCAGGCCAAGAAATTCTGCAAAACCTTCAGTTTTCGACCCAACTAAGCGAACACAGCCAAGCGAGTTTGGTCATTGAGGCCATCGTCGAAAATTTGGGCGTCAAGCACCAAGTTTTTCAGCAGCTCGAACAAGTAGTAGGGCCCACTTGCGTTTTGGCAAGCAATACCTCGTCGCTATCCATCGCCTCTATCGGCGCTTGTTTGCAAGACGCGAGCCGTTTTATGGGCATTCATTTTTTCAATCCGGCCACACTCATGCCGCTTGTGGAAGTGATTCCAGGTGTAGCTACATCTGTTGAAAACACTGAGCGCATTGAACACCTAATCACCAGCTGGAACAAAACCGTAGTGGTTTGTAAAGACACGCCGGGTTTTATTGTCAATCGAGTTGCGCGGCCTTTTTATGGCGAAGCACTGCGCATTTACGAAGAAGGTTTGGCCGACTTTGCAACCATAGATTGGGCCATGACCACAATTGGCGGCTTCAAAATGGGACCTTTTACGCTCATGGATTACATCGGCAACGACATCAATTATACCGTTACTGAAACCGTCTTTGCGGCCTTTTACTACGATCCGCGCTTCAAGCCGTCCTTTACCCAAAAGCGACACATGGAAGCAGGTTTTTTAGGCAGAAAATCGGGCAAAGGATTTTACGACTACAAAGAAGGCAGCACAGCACCTGAACCTATTGAGAATCAGATCTTAGGTAGCCAAATTTTTGAGCGCATTCTTGTACTATTGATCAATGAAGCGGCCGATGCAGTGTTTATGCAAGTAGCGAGCCCTGCTGCCGTAGACCTCGCCATGACCAAAGGCGTCAACTACCCCAAAGGCTTGTTGGCATGGGCCGACGAACTCGGTGCTGCATGGGTACTCGAACGACTTGAATCCTTGTTTGCAGAATACGGCGAAGACCGCTACCGTCCCAATCCATTACTGCGCAGAAAAGCGCGCGAGCAAAGCAAATTTATTTTGTAACTTTGCGACCTAATATTTGAAGCTCATGGCATACCTATTTACATCCGAGTCCGTTTCAGAAGGGCACCCAGATAAAGTCTCTGATCAAATTTCAGATGCACTCATCGATAACTTTATGGCTTTTGACCCGAGTTCAAAGGTGGCTTGCGAAACCCTCGTGACTACCGGTCAGGTGGTATTGGCAGGTGAAGTGAAATCTACCGTTTACCTCGACGTTCAAAAAATTGCCCGCGAAACCATTCGCAAAATTGGCTACACCAAATCAGAATATATGTTTGATGCCAATTCTTGCGGCATCTTATCTGCGATTCACGAACAATCATCAGATATCAATCAAGGCGTAGAGCGCAGCAATCCAGAAGACCAAGGCGCTGGTGACCAAGGCATGATGTTCGGGTACGCCACCAAAGAAACCGACAACTACATGCCATTGGCTTTAGACTTGGCGCACAAAATTCTAGAAGAGATGTCTGCGATTCGCAACAACGAAGCAGCACTTATTCCTTACCTGCGCCCAGATGCCAAATCTCAAGTAACCATCGAATATTCCGACGACAACGTGCCACAGCGCATCGATACAATTGTCGTTTCTACCCAACACGACGACTTCGCTCCAGAGGCAGAAATGTTGGCAAAAATCAAAAAAGACATCATCGAGATCGTCATTCCGCGTGTAAAAGCCAAACTCAAGCCTGCTTTGCAAGCTTTATTCGACGACGCGATTACGTACCATATCAACCCGACGGGCAAGTTTGTCATTGGTGGGCCTCACGGCGACACCGGCCTCACCGGACGTAAAATCATCGTCGATACCTACGGAGGTAAAGGTGCACACGGTGGTGGCGCTTTCTCAGGAAAAGATCCGTCTAAAGTAGACCGCTCGGCAGCTTACGCGACGCGTCATATTGCCAAAAACATGGTGGCAGCAGGCCTGTGCGACGAAGTACTTGTGCAGGTTTCTTACGCCATTGGTGTAGCGGAGCCTTGTGGTTTGTACATCAATACTTACGGCACTTCTAAAGTAGAGATGAGCGACGGCGATATGGCCATCAAAATTGGCGAAATCTTCGACATGCGCCCTTACTTTATCGAGCAGCGCCTCAAATTGCGCAATCCTATTTACCAAGAAACAGCCGCTTATGGCCACATGGGGCGTGTCAACGAGGTTGTTACCAAACACTTCACCGCACCAGACGGTAGCAAAGTGAGCCGCGAAGTAGAGCTCTTCACTTGGGAAAAACTCGATTACGTAGACCAAATCAAATCGGCTTTCAGCCTTTAATTCAAACTTAGAAAGCCCGTTCAAACGGGCTTTTTTTATTTATAAGTCTTATGTCAACAACATTTAGAACCATCTGGACCACTCCACAGCGCGATGTAGAAGTCATTGATCAGCGCCAATTGCCACACGAGTTTGTGGTAGTGAAGCTGCAAACCTACAAAGACGCAGATTTGGCCATTCGCAACATGACCGTTCGCGGCGCACCACTTATCGGCGCCACAGCAGCTTATGGTATTTTCTTAGCCGTGCGTCAAATGGTCCAAGAAGGATTAGATGGACAGTTCTTAGATGAGGCTTTTAGTACACTGCGCGCTTCGCGCCCGACAGCCGTAAACTTATTTTGGGCGCTAGACCGCATGCGCACAGCCCTAGATGAAGCTACAGACTTTGTAGCAGCTGCCTGGACTGAAGCGCAGCGCATTGTCGATGAAGACATCGAAACCTGCCGCATGATCGGCATGCATGGTTTGCCGCTCATTGAAGCCCTTTCCGCACAAAAAAATGGTGAACCCGTACAAATTTTAACACATTGCAACGCAGGCATGCTCGGTTGTATTGAGTGGGGCACGATTACCTCGCCAATTTATCAAGCTGTTCAAAAAGGCATAAAAGTGCATGTTTGGGTAGATGAAACGCGTCCGCGCAACCAAGGTGCCAACCTCACCGCCTACGAACTCACGCGCCATGGCGTAAACCACACCTTGATTGTCGACAACACCGGCGGGCACCTCATGCAACACAACATGGTAGACCTCGTCATTGTTGGCACCGACCGCACCACCAGAAACGGAGATGTAGCCAACAAAATTGGCACCTATCTCAAAGCTTTAGCCGCAAAAGACAACAACATTCCATTTTATGTGGCCTTGCCCTCCACTACCCTCGACATGAACATCCGCGATGGCCTGCGTGAAATTCCGATTGAGGAACGCGACCAAAATGAAGTCAAGTACGTCATCGGCAAATCTGCAGCAGGCAAAATAGAACCCGTACTCATTTGCCCAGAAACAACCTCTGCAGCCAACTTCGGCTTTGATGTAACGCCTGCTCGCTTGGTCAGCGGCCTCATTACGGAAAGAGGTATTTGCGCAGCATCTGAAGAAGGAATTTTGAGTTTGTTCCCGGAATATAAATCACAATCTTGATTGGTTGATTATTGATTTATTTTCTTAACCCTTAATTACGAAAAAATGAAGCTTCACTACCTTGTCTTGTTATGCATCCTCCCCTTTATTGAAACAACATTGCATGCGCAAATACAAGGTACTTGGCACAGCAATTTTCAGGTGGCGGGTAACTCGCTTTTGATGGACTTGCAAATAGAAGGTGTGGGGCGCGACGGTTCGGTCGTTGTCTCGATTCCGGATCAGCCCAAAATGAAGCCACAAACCATGGAAGCTTACGCCCTTTTTTCGGATAGTGTTTGGTTCAATTGGAAAATGATTGGCCTCACCTACGCCGCTAAATTGCAAGGAGACTCATTGGTAGGTACTATGGCGCAATCTGGCCTCACATGGCGGGCCGTATTTTATAAAGATGTGCAAACCGCAAAAGCCGTAGCTGGAAAAGTACAAGACCCAAAAGCACCGTTTCCTTACCTTGAAAAAGAAATTGAAATTGCTACAGCCAAAAAAATCAAGATTTCAGGATGCTTCATCTTGCCCGAATTGGAGAAGTCAAGTGCATTTCCACTCGTCATTATGGTGTCCGGCTCCGGGGCTCAAGACCGCGACTGTCAAATTTTGGGTCACAAACCCTTTTGGGTATTGGCTGATCAGCTCGGCAGAAAAGGCATTGCATCGTATCGCTATGATGATAGAGGTGTTGGGAAATCAGGTGGAAAATTCGAAAGCACCACACAAGTAGATTTTGCCAATGATTTGCTTGCCATTATTCAGTACTTCAAAAAAGCGTATCCAAACGCCCAAATTTATATCTACGGACACTCAGAAGGTGGCATGACCGCCCTGCGCGCCGCCGTACAGACCAATAAGATTGCAGGAATTATTGAAGCGGCTTCTGTAGGTACAAGTGGCAAGGAGGTACTCATTGAGCAGCAATACCTCATCCCTGAAGCGATGGGTTATTCTAAAGCAGAATGTGCCTGGAACCAAAAGCTGTATCAAAAAGGCGCTGAAATTGCCCTCAACGGCAGCGGTACAACTTTTACCAAGGCGTATAAAGCCTGGCTCGCGCAAGTTTGGGATAGCATTCCGCCAAAACTACTAGACGGCGCAACTCAAGAAGAGCTCCTCACCCAAATGACGGTCTTCTTTGACCAAGAGTGGGCACGTCAGTTTTTGGCTTTTGAGAGCAAAACATATCTCGCACAATTGAACTTGCCATTTTTAGTCATCAACGGATCTAAGGATGTTCAGGTACCAGCGCTTTCGAATCAAGAAGGATTCAAAAAAGCAATGAGTCCGGTATCTTTAGACAAAAGTACTTTTTACGTTTTAGAAGGTGCCAATCATTTGTTTCAGCAGTGTAATGCATGCAACCTCACTGAATATGCAAGTCTTGCGCAAACACTAGACCCCACTATTATGGATTGGGTCACAGCATGGATTTTGGCACAGCCGTAAGCCCATCTATATAGCCAAAATTCTTTTCGATAATTTGCGGCATGTTTTGCTCCAAATAAGTTTTAAAAGCTGCTGCCGCACCGCTGTGCTTCTTGCCTTTGGGCCATACCATGCGCCACATAGATTCTAGCGGTAGGTCGGTCAATTTGGAGACGGTGAGTTGGCCCAACTGCAGTTCGTTGCGAATACCGATCAGTGGCATGATGGAATAACCCAAGCCGGCGATGAGCGCTTGCTTGACCGCTTCATTGGAAGTGAGCTCAATATGGCGGCGAACCTGAATGTCGTGACCACTGAGGAATTCATCAAGAGCCTTTCGAGTGGCGGAGCCGGTTTCGCGCTTCACCCAAGTGATTTCTTCGAGTTCTTTGTGCCATGGGCCTTTCTTTGAAAATACAAGTGGTTCTTTGCCTACCAAATATAATTGGTTTTTCATGCACGGAATTTCCTCTAAATTGAGTCGGTCTGGCAACACCGAAACCAATGAGAAATCGGTTTCATTGCGTTCTAAATTGAGTGTGACGTTGGCACGATTGGATACATCGAGCACCAATTCTACACCCGGATGCGCTTTCATGAAGTCCGCAAGGAGATAGGGAATGATGTACTTACCAGTAGAAACGACACTGATCCGCAAGCGACCACTGAGTTGTCCTTTGTATTGCGATGTTTTATAGTTGATGGCGTAAACCTCTTCTAAAATCTTTTCTGCTGCAACGGCAACTTCACGACCAAACTCTGTGACATATAATTTCTTATTGACGATTTCAGTAAGTGGTATATCGAACTGATCTTGGAAGTTCTTGAGCTGAATAGAAACAGCAGGCTGGGTTAAGAACAAAGCTTCTGCAGCGCGGGTAATGCTCTCCTTTTGAACAATTTTCAAAAAGATGCGGAGTTGATTGAGGGTGTAGTTCATAAATTACTTTAATGCTAGATATATTTTTATTATATATTTATTTATGCAATTATTGTGCCAAATTTGCAAAAAAAATCGATTCCATGATACAAGAAATTGAATTAATTCAAAGTAGTTATCATCCTGAGGAAGCACTAGAGGTGTTGGGCAACTTGATTCAACAAAAAATTGCCTACCATACCCAAAAAACGCTCAGACACCAAGAAATGTTTGGAAGCCCAGACACGCAAGCCGAGCAAAGACTTGCTGAATTACAAGCCATCAAAAAAAACCTCATCCAAGAACTCAAACAATTAGACCCCGCTACCCTGTTGCACATCAATGGCCATGTTTCCATCTCAGTTGTTAATCAGCAGCAAGCATCTTAAGGAGCAAATTCTTCAGCCTTTGTTTGCACCCTACGGCGTTGAATTATTTGTTGAGAGCGGTTTTGACACCGATCAGTATGGTACATTTTGTGGCGCCACACCAAGAATAGAAGGTCCGCGGACAACTGTCAAAGAAAAATGCCTCGCGGGAATGGCTTTTGCCAACCAGCGCCAAGGTCTTGCCAGCGAAGGCTCATTTGGGCCGCATCCAAGCAGTCCTTTTCTCAGCATCAATGAAGAATGGTTTGTGTATATTGACCTCGACCAAAACCTCGAAATATATGGCCACAGCGTGACCACCGATATCTGCCATCAGCGCTTGGATTATCAGAGCCTGCAATTAAATGACTTTTTGAACCAAATCCAATTTGGGGCGCAAGGTTTACTCCTCAAAGATGCCGCTAACGGAGCACTCATCGAAAAGGGCATTACAAATGAGGAGCACCTTCAAGATTTGATCAAAGCATATCCGCAATGGGTCTTGGAAACGGAACTCAGGGCACACCTGAATCCGAAAAGACAAAAAAATATTGCTGCTGCCGGTAAAGATTTGATTGCGCGCATGCACAGCAAGTGTCCGAAATGCGCCCAACCAGACTTTTCAGTGTGCGCAACCAGTGGTCAGCTGCCCTGCAGTTGGTGCAAGCGCCCAACAAATAGCTATGCTTTTCTGAACTACACCTGCCAAAGCTGCGGCTTCGCAGAGAAGAAAGTGCGGCCCGGACAGCAAACTGAAGATCCTCAATATTGCAACCATTGTAATCCCTAATCACTCAAATTCAAAAAACAAAGAATGAACTTAGACTTTTTATCACACGACCTCAGCAACCCTACCATCTTATTCTTTTTACTCGGCATTGTTGCTGTTTTGATCAAAAGTGACCTCGAAATCCCGGAGTCCTCATTCAAATTTATTTCGCTTTACCTCTTGTTCTCGATTGGTTTTAGAGGCGGGCAAGAACTCCAACACAGCCCCTGGACCTCAGAAATTTCTTGGTCTTTGGTCTTTGGTATGGCCATTGCAGCTTGCATTCCACTCTATAGTTTTTTCATCATCAAAAAACGCGTAGGCGTTTCGAACGCGGCGGCTATAGCGGCTGCCTATGGCTCTGTGAGCGCGGTCACTTTGGTAGCAGCACTTTCCTTTTTAGAATTACAAAATTTAACCTTCAACGGCCATATGGTTGCGGTGATGGCTTTTATGGAATTTCCGGCCATCATTGTAGGGGTTTTGCTTTTGCGCATCTATGAAGACAACCAAAACAAATTTTCCTTACCCGAACTGCTCAGGCACTCTTTGGCAAATGGCAGCGTGCTCATGATCATGGGTAGCTTTGCTATTGGCTTGCTATCAGACAGCAAGCAGGCCGCAGATATTGCGCCTTTTACAACGGATATCTTCAAAGGATTTTTAGCACTCTTTTTGCTTGAAATGGGCATGACAACCGCCCGACGCATCAAGTCTTTCAAGACACACGGTTGGGCAATGGCTGCATTTGCACTTTTGATTCCGGCGCTCAACGGCATAGTGGTTGCTTGGCTTTCACAGTTTGTGACGGCAGATGTCTCGAACCGCTTTGTGTTTGCTGTTTTGGCAGCGAGCGCCTCTTATATTGCAGTTCCGGCAGCCATGCGCTTGGCTGCACCAAAAGCTGACCCTGGCTTGTATATTCCAATGGCCTTGGGCCTGACCTTCCCCTTTAACATCGCCATAGGGATGCCGCTTTATTACGGTGTCATCTCACTAAGCTAGCTTGTAAGAATTCCCACTTGAGCCACAACTGCTCGCATTTGGCCTGGTATTCAAATACCTTTAAGGCCGCAACAAACGCAGCGCTTTCTCTCATATTGACCATGAAAAGTGAGCTTTCTCCGGTCTCAAATAAATTGAGTTCTGCAGCCAAAAGTTTCTTTGTGCTGGCAGCATTCTCCGTAAAGATGACCAATTGCTTTTGCGCATTGAGGTATTCGGCGCGCGCGGATAGCATTTTGGCTGTGAGCTCGGCCATTCGCTCTTGTCTTTCAAAAGTAGTTTGCTCAATTTTCAATTTGGTCTGTTGAACAGCTGCGCGTTCTTTGCGCAAAAACAAAGGCATTTGGGCCGAAACGCCCCATTTGTAATCGTTGATAGAGAATTGCGCGAGTGGATTGTATTGAATGGGTTCATTCAAAAAATTGTACTTCAATTCTATTTGCGGCTTGAGTTGTTCTTGATTGTAGCGTTTTTCAATGGCTAAGACATCGAGCTTATAGGCGAGAATGCCTAAATAAGGATGCTGTTCGACCAAAGAATCCACGGCACCCGTGTAAATTGGCTTTGGCGCCTGACCAACAAGTGAAGCTGCAGAGAGTGGTTGCGTACTTGTGTCGAGTTCTAATGGGGTGCCATCTGACTTCCACAAATAACGATTCAAGAACGCACTTGCTACCGCCAATTTGGCCTCTTGTTCGGCAAGTGCGGCGGCTCTGGTTTGGTACTGGATGGCCGCCTCTACCGTATCAATTACTGGGCGGTCACCGAGTTCGGCCATCTGGCGCATGGCATCTAGCCGCACCGCGCCAATAGCGAGCGCTTCTCTGAGCACCTGACCTGCGTAGAATTGCAAATACCAATCCCAATACGCGTAGCCCGCCTCTAAAACCAGTTCATTGAGCGCCAAGCGCTGTTCGAGCTGACTGCTTTGTAAATACACATTGGCCTTTTGCAATTCTGCGCGGCGCTCATCGATCAGCAAACCATTGCCGAGTTGTGCGCTCAAACCGCCATACCACAAGCCGTTTTGCGGCGTGAGGCCTTGCGGATCTAAATAAGCTCCCCTGTTTTGTTCCAAACCCGTTTGCACACTCAAACCATACCAAGTTGGCACTTTAAGCTGGGCATCGGACAGGCTGTAATACATTTTATCTCCATAGTATTTTTGGGAGAGGTCATAAGCCAATTTAGGATCAAAACCGCCTCGGGCCTTGAGCACACAGGTTTGGGCAAATTCGGGAATGAGCTTGGCTTGCTTGGCGAGCGGATGCCCTTCGAGTACTTGCAGCATAAAAGCTTCGGGGCGCATGATGTTTTGCTGCGACCACACACTCGTGAGGGCACAAAAGAACAAACCGAGGATGCCGAACTTATTTCTCATTCTTGCTAGATTTTGTTTTGGACTTGGTATCTGGAACTTTGGCTTTGTAGTAGTCTGGCGGGAAGCCATTCACGTTTCTCCAGAGTTCGTACCAAATAGGCACGTCGTTGAGCAAGAGCATGGCGTAGGCACCGCCACCCACTCTTAAAGCCTCTGGCCATTTATGCTCCTTCGAATCGGGTGACACAAGTACGCGAAACTCACCGTTCTCATTGGCAAATTGATCGATTGCAAAAACAGTTCCGCCATAGGTACCGTAACTTGTATTAGGCCAGCCAGAGAACACAATTGCAGGCCAACCGTCGAACTGAATGCGCACGTGCTGTCCCACCTGAAGCAATGGTAAATCCATCGGCCTGACGTACATTTCTACTGCGAGGTCGTAGTTGGTCGGCATGATGGTCGCTATTGCCGTGCCTTGCTTGATGGTTTCACCGATTCCGCTGGATAAAGTTTTGGCAATGCGGCCATCTTGCGGGGCTAAAATGTAATACATCCCGTTTCGAATAGAGTAATTCGCCACCTGACTTTGCATTTTGCTCACATCAATTTCAGCCTCGTACATACTGGAGAGCGCCGTAAATTTTTCGGATTCCGCCTTAGAGACTTCGTCCTGGAATTTAGTTTCGACCGCATTCAATTCAACCTTAGCATCTATGATGTCATTGCGGCTTTGCAAAAACTTCTGTTGAGCGCCAATCATGGAAGCCTGTGCGCGTTGCATGGCTAACTTCCTTGTTTCTACTTCTGTTTTGGACTTGAGGTCTCTTTCGTAAAGTTTCTCAAAACGTTCGTATTGGTCTTTGGCAATTTGGTAATTGAGGTTGGCAGCGTGGTTCTCAATGCTATCGGACTTCAGCTTGAGCTGGGCTTGCTGCGCCTTAATGCGCGCTTGTTGCACCTTTAATTTACCCGTTGCAATGAGCGCATCAATGCGCGCGTCTAGCGCCTGTACTTTGTCGCTGTAAGAAACTACACTGAGCTCTTTGCTTTTGAGCTGATCTTCGCTGCGTCCCACTAATTGGGGGTCAAAATAACCGTCCTTGATTTCGGAAATAAACATAATGGTATCCCCTTTTTGAACGAGGTCGCCTTCTTTCACGAACCACTTCTCAATGCGGCCACCGATGAGCGCGTTGATGGTTTGCGGACGTTGTTCGGGGCGCAGCGTCAAGACCTGACCGTCGGATCGGATGTTTTGTGTCCAGGGCAAAACGAGCACCGTAAGCGAAACAACCAACAATGCATAGATGGTATTGCGCAACAACTTTTTGGGTGCCTTGTTGAGTATTTGTGTGGCCACAAGACCTTCTGCATCGATCTGATTGCGGTTATGTGGAGAAAGATTTAACATAGAATCAATTTTTCGTGGATGAGCGATACGTTATTTTCGTGGATACTGGCCAAAAGCAGCGTTCCTTTGAAGTTCTGTTGTAAATGGTTCAAGACCACTTCTAGTTCGGTGTGGGGTAAGTAATGATTGTGGGTGTCCCAGAGCAACACAGCGGGTTGCGCAATCAAGGCACGACACAAAATAACCAAAGTGATCAGCTGGCGATCTAAAGTACTCGCTTCTGGATTAAGTACTGTTTGGTACGCGTCAGTGAGCGCTAAGACATGCTGGTCTAAACCAACAGCCGTAGAAACCGCAAGTACTTGTTCGATGCTATAATTGCGACCCATGGCGATATTCTCCAACACCGTTCCGTAGATCAGTTGGTCGTGGTGCGAGAGGCTGGCAATCTGCGCGCGTAAATGTTCCGGTTGCAAATTACTAGTAGGGACGCCATTAATGAGCACTTGGCCTTTATTGGGCAAGGCCATTGCGGCAATCATCAGAAATAAGCCCTGTGCCTGATTTCCTTTGAAATCTTGGATGTGATAAAACTTGCCTGCCTCAAAACGACACGTTAGGTTGCTCAAGAGCGGGGTGCGGCTCCAAGTTGTTTGGTATTCTAATTGGTCAATTTCGATGTTGAGCGCTGTATTTGGTTCTAAAATCAAGCCTTCTTGCGTGTCCAAAGGTAAATCAGTGATTTCTCCAATTTTTTCGATTGCCGTGAGTACATCATAAACCATCTCTAGGCTCACAATCAGTTTTTCTACTGAATTGAGAACCAATACAATGATGATTTCTGCCGCTACAAATTGGCCAATATTCATTTGTTGATTCAACACAAGCAGGCCTCCGATAATCAGTAAAGCCAGCGCAATTAAAACCTTAAAACCTATCAGGTAGATGTATTGCTGCACCAGTACCTTAAAGTGTGCGTCCCTCGATTTGAGGTAACCCTGCAGGTAGTCATCGGTGCGCTTCAATAAAATACCATTGCTACCCAGGTGTTTGAAGGTCATGCGGTTGCGCGCGATTTCCTCGAGCCAGTTGGCCACCTTATACTTATACTTTGACTCATCTAAGCTTGTGACAAAGCCACGCTTGGCCGTCATGCGAAAAATCCAAACGAGCAAAAGGAGGAGTGCAAACCCAAAAATGATGAAAAACGGATGGTAAAACGAGAGCAAAATGAGACCAAAGAGGATCTGCAAAGAAGCCGCCGTAAAATCGATGAGCAATTTAGAGATGCCTTTTTGAATGGTGAGGGTGTCAAAAAAGCGGTTGGTCCATTCTGGGGCATAGCGCAGCAATAGTTCGCGCAGCTGAATTTTGGGAATGCGTGTGGCAAACTCCAAAGACGAGCGCGCAAAGATGCGTTGTTGCAGGCTTTCAGTGATGCGCAGCTGTGCTATATTCATGTAGCCCGAAAATCCAATGGCAGAAACCACTAGACCTACGAGTAAAAACCAAGAGGTGCTCACTTTTCCAGCCTGAATAAAATTGATGATCGCCTGAATACCCAAGGGTAAGCCAAGACTCAGTACGCCACCAATGATGGCAAACAAATAAATATCTGAGATGTCTTTGCGGTCGGGCTTTAGCAGTGCCCAAAAGCGGTCAAATGGTTTGGTGACGTCGTTATTCATGGTCGAGAAATGTAAAAAATAATTGTTTATAAAAAACAGCCACCGCATCTTCTTGTTCGGAGGCATTGGTCACTTCGGGCAAGTGCTGACTAAAAAAGCGCTGCTGCAAGCTGCCTTCAAGTAGGGTACTCACCAACATTTCAGGATACTTACAAGCCGGCTGATAAGCGCGCACAAGGTCGGAAATATAGCGCACGATTTCAGTGTAAATGGAATGGTAACCTATTTGGTGGTCGCTGTCTACGGCCTTGGTTAAAAACACTTTCGGCGCTTCATGGATGACAATATGCTGCAAGCGTTTCTCACTCGAAAAAGACAAAGAAGTGGCTTTCAAAATAAGGACTAATTCCAGCGCTTTTTCCAAGCGTTCTTTCACTGAGCCACCTTGGGTTTGCAAAAGCAAACGACACTCCAAACGCCCCCAATACCAATTGATCAAATACAAAAGCAACTTTTGCTTGCTTGCAAAATAGCGGTACACCGATGCTTCGGTAGTGCCTACAGACTGTGCGAGCTTTTTAAATGTAAACTGCTCAAAACCGAGTTCGTCTATCAAAAAAATACTGCCTTCGATGATGCGCTGCCCCAATTGCGTCGCTTGTGGGTTGCGCAACGCAATAGCTTCAAGGACGGGAATCTGAAAACGATCTACGAGATCCATAAAAGTAATTTGCTGCAAAAATAATAGCAACACTATTTATAAATGGTAGGAAACATATAATATCTTTTTATGGACTTCATAAGCCCTTTTAGTGCAAACAAAAAAGCCACCCCGAAAGGTGGCTTTTCCTACTGTATCGAGAGGAAAAAATTGATACTAAACCCATGCTCTGATTGAATCCTCTCTCTATTGTAAAGTTACGGTCGTTGAATATGTAAACCTCAGTAGTGTTGTTCCGTTGAACACTACAAAGGTGCAGTACATCAAGAAAAATAAGTATGAGTGAAAGCCGTGCTAAAACATGATAGTTATCAGTTTCTGCGGATTCCGACAATATTGGGCAAGCGCCAAAAACGGTTGTTGTCGTCGCGCTCCCAGGTTGTGGAAACCCAAGAACCTACTTTTTCAATGCAATGGCCATTGACGTCGATGAGCAAACTGGTTTCAGGGCCGCCCTCCAGATAAATGGCGTCGTGGAGCCCGCCAGGCATTTGTTTCATGAAGCCAATCATTTGATTGTGAGTGTAGGGCGAGCGCGTAAAAATGAGGTAAAACCAACCTTTTTCGTCTTCGGCAGCCACAAGCATGCTACAAGACTGCACTTTCTTTTGCCAGTTCATGGGGCTGGCATTGCAGTCAATCATGCGCAAGCCTTGGGCGAAGCCACTGAAATTATTTTTTTCTTGTTCCCAGTTGGCACAAGTGAGGTCGAGGACTTCTATATTGGAACGATTGATATTGGGTTTTGGACCCAAAGCCAACATGAGGTTGAAGTTTTCAAGCAGCTTGGCGTTGTTATAATGGTCGCCAGATTGCAAGTATGCACGGCTCTGAAGAGGTCTAGCTAAGTTGTACATACCGGCATTAAAGGCCACGAGTAAATCAAAGGTATCTGCCCATGTGGACACATCTTTTGGCACGGAATCGAATTGGGTGGCAGTGAATAGATCAAAGCGGAACTGCGCTGGATCCATTCGGAGAATAGACAATTTTGAATCGCCAATGAAAGATTTAACCGGCGCCGCGATTTCTCTGTACTCCATGCCCTTGGTGAGCGTGACCCAATTGGAATAATCTGGCGCAGCGTTTTCTGGCGAAGGTTGACCGTACGAACACGCCTGCAGCAGCAAAGTAGCGAAAATCAAAACAAAAAAGCGAAACAAGGTTGACATATATTCTTTATTCAAAGTTATGGATTTTAATAGTTTTATTTACTTTGTACTCTATTCCCTATACATGAAAGCACTACTTGTCATTCTGATCCTTCCATTTTTGAGTTTTGCGCAAGCAACTTCCAAAAAAGACCAACTCAAAGCCAAACGGATTACCACAAATGCCGTTACACTCTTCAACGAAGGCCAAAGCAGCAATGCCTATATGCTCCTCAAGCAAGCCGCAGCGCTAGACCCCACCAATGCCAACGCATTTTATTGGCTAGCCACCACAGAATACGACCTGCGCTCTTACAACTACGCCAAAGAACACAGCGACCAAGCGCTCAAACTGCTTTCTAGCGCAGCCACACTCGACGAATTGTATTTGGCCAGTCAAATTGAATTGGCGCTCGGTCAGGCTGCTACTGCCATGACACACCTCGACAAAGCCAAAACACTCGTCAAAAAAGAAAAAGATTTTGAACTACTCGGTTTTACAGCGCTTCAACAACAATGTGTTTTCTATTTGGCACAAAAAGCCAAAGGAGTCGATTTTCAAGGTCAAGTACTCGCACCTGAACTCAATACCAAATACGACGAATACGGCCCTATTCTCAGCGCAGATGGTCAGACGCTTTATTTCACCACCCGTAACCCCGACTCCAAAGGCGCCAACCTCAACCCCGACGACCAACGCTTTTTCGAAGATATCTATCAAGCCGGTACCGATTTAGACAACAACGGGCAATGGGTGCGCAACTTTGGCAATGCCGACCTGCTCAATACAGAAGGATTCGATGCGCTTTCTTACGTATCAAAAGATGGGCTGCTTGCACTCGGCACCCTCAACACAACGGCTTCAAAGGAAGAAAGTACGCAAGGCTCTGATATTTTTGAGCTGAGCACAGAAACACCTTTCAATTGGGACGACAAGCGCATCATCGCCGATATTCCAGAACTCAACACCAGTTATTTTGAAGGTTCGCCAAGTAAAACAGACACCATTTGGCTCGATGAATTTACTTATTTAGAAGAACTTTATTTTGTATCGGACCGCGAAGCTGAGAAATTTGCGACCGATATTTATGTGGCTCAAAAAATCAATGGTATTTGGCAAGCAGAGGTCAAAGCACTCGGGCGCAGCTTCAATACTGAAGGCCGCGAAACCACACCTTACGTGACGCCAGACGGCCAATACTTGTTTTTTGCCTCGGATGGCCACGCGGGAATGGGCGGTTATGATATCTTCATTTGCAAGCGCGAGGGCAAAGAATGGTCTGCACCAGTAAACCTGGGCGCGGCCATCAATACAACCCTAGACGACACCCACTTTCAAATTGCTGCCGATCAACTTCGCGTCATTTGGGCGAGTGTCAGTGAAATCGATGGTTTGTTCAGCTACAATTTATTTGAAGCGCCCATTGGCGTGATACAATCCACTGAAAAATAAATCCTTGCCACGTTATTTCATCTCACTTGCCTACGACGGCAGCGCTTATCACGGTTGGCAAATCCAGCCCAACGCACGTAGTGTACAAGAAGAAATACAATCCGCACTTTCTAAATTACACGGCAACCAAGCCATTGAAGTAGTCGGTTGCGGCCGCACAGACGCTGGGGTGCACGCCCAACACTATTTTTTACACACCGACCTACCTCGCGTGTGGGACCTTCAGCAACTCGTTTTCAAGCTCAACCGCATGACTGCCCCTGATGTGGCATTTAAACAAGCTTGGGAAGTCCCTTCAGAGTTACACGCGCGCTTCGACGCCAACAAACGCACCTATCGCTATTTTATTCATCAGCGCAAAAATCCGTTTGTACGCGCTGCGAGTTGGTATGTAGAAAGCCCGCTGGATATCGACCAAATGAATGCAGCCGCACAGCATTTATTGGGAACGCAAGATTTTTCGTCGTTTGCCAAAGCGCATACGGATGTCAAGACCAATATTTGTGAAGTTTTTAGTGCACAGTGGCAAACCACCCAAGACGGTATATACTTTGAGATCAGTGCCAATCGCTTTTTGCGCAATATGGTCAGAGCCATTGTTGGCACGCTCGTGGAGGTGGGTTTGGGCAAAATAAAAGCCTCCGAACTGCCCGGCATCATTGCTGCTCAAGACCGCTCGGAGGCGTTTGTATCGGTGCCCGCTCAGGGCTTATTTTTGTGGGCTATTTCTTATGACAATGCCCCTGAACTCAATCGGGCTGATTGATTTCCCATTCGCGGTATAAGTCGAAATAACTTTTGGTTTCTAGGATCACAGCTCCGCCAAGTGTGTCGCCGAATTTGGCCGGCAAGCCACCTGTGTAGACCGTTACACGGCCAATGGCGCAACTAGGCACATTGAATACTTCGTTGGACTTGATACCATCTAGCACATAAATCATGTCGCCTTTGCGCGCTCCGCGAAACATGAGGCCACCGTCTTCGTCTTTTTTAACATCAGAATTGGAGTTGGCTACCATATCGATGACGCTGAATTTGTCTGGGCGGTTCTTGATTTCTTTAGCGGTAAGGGTGGTCACGGGCGTTTCGCCAATGCGAATTCGCGCTTGCTCGTAACGACCACCTCCAACGCGCACAGCTTTGACGTCTTGGGTTTTACTTTGAAAGTATACCGTGCCCGCATTGCCATAAGCTTCTACAGGCACATCAACGGTTATTTTTTCCGTGGTATCTTTTTGAAAACAACCTACTAACTGATAGGTTCCGGCAGGAATACCAACGATGCGAAAACGTCCCTCTTCATTGGAAAGTGCTAAATAGACGTGACCGTTTTCACGGATCATGGCTTTGGCACCGACAACGGGTTGCTGGGTACTGAAATTGATAAAGGTTCCAATGACATCACCGGTTCCGGACTGCGCTACTGTGCTTGCTGCTACCAAGAGCATCCACACCATCATAAAGTTCTTCATAAGCATGTTTTCTAGCAAGATGCCCAGAACTTTCAGATTCCATAAAAATTTATAAAGTTGCGCTGCTTGTCGTGATTTCGCGGTCTACTTTCTTGAAAAGTCCTTGCAAAACTTTACCTGGCCCAACTTCAATGACCTCGGCACAACCATCGGCAAGCATATTTTGCATGATTTGCGTCCAGCGAACAGCACCTGTAAGTTGTTTAACTAAATTGGCCTTGATTTGAGCGGGGTCGGTAACGGCTTGTGCGTTGACATTTTGATAAACTGGACAGATTGGTTGAGCAAAGTGTGTGGCTTCAATGGCAGCGGCGAGTTCTTCGCGTGCAGGCTCCATGAGTGGGGAGTGAAACGCACCACCTACCTGCAAGACCAACGCGCGTTTAGCGCCCGCTGCGCTCAGTTGTGTACACGCTTCTTCTATGGCCGCAAGGCTGCCTGAAATCACGAGCTGACCCGGGCAATTGTAATTCGCTGGTACCACAACACCATCTATACCTGCGCAAATGCGCTCCACAACTTCGTCTTCGAGACCGAGAATGGCGGCCATGGTGCTTGGAGCCTGTTCGCATGCTTTTTGCATGGCGTCTGCTCGTTTGGCGACAAGGCGCAAACCGTCTTCAAAAGTGAGCGTTTTATTGGCAACTAAAGCAGAAAACTCGCCTAGAGAGTGACCCGCAACCATAGCTGGCGCAAAGCTCTCGCCAAGGCAAGCTGCTAAAATTGTACTGTGTAAGAAGATGGCAGGTTGGGTTACATTCGTTTGCTTGAGGGCTTCGTCTGAGCCTTCAAACATGATGCTTTGGATATCAAAACCAAGGATTTCATTGGCTTTTGCAAATAAGGAACGTGCCAGTTCTGACTGCTCGTAGAGGTCTTTGCCCATTCCAGAGAATTGGGCTCCTTGGCCCGGAAAAACATATGCTTTCATGTCGTTAATTTGGGGGTAAATTTACGGAAAACCGCAAGATTAGAGTTGTCCGTCGGAATGATACTTGCCTAATTTGTAGATCCGCACTTTTTGAAGGATGCCGTCTTGGTCGTAGTCATAGACCTTTCCATCGTAAAGCTGACCATTTTTAAATTCGCCGTCCATCCAGATTTCATCGTTGTCGTTGTAGACTTTGTTGTAACCATTTGGCACAAAGCGCAAGCCTTTTGTTTTCGGGTTTGACAAGCGCGGCGGATAGACGTTTGTGTTGGGTGCAGTAGCTAGCTTAGGGGGCGCTGTGTTTTGTTGGGTGGTGGCTTTTTGGAGCTTGCCGATGTCACCGGCCGGGCTTACTTCAAAAGAATTTTGCAGCTGCCCACTTGTATTGTAGCGCGCTACCTGCCCCTGCACTTGTCCGTTTTTGACCGTATAACTCAAGGCCAACTTGCCGTTGGGATGATAGTAACTCACCTTGCCACTCTCCTGCCCTTGGTTATTGAAATTGGCGCGGTAAGCCAACTCACCGTTTTCATGGTAGCGCAAGAGCAGCCCTTTGTATCCATTCGCTTGGAAATCGCCTTGTTCGGCAATTTTGCCATTCGGATAATAACGCGTGTAGCTTCCTTGCGGACGGTTGTTGTAGTAGGTTCCTTTGAGTTGGACACCTCCATCCGGAAAAAATTTAGTCCAGGTACCTTCTTTGCGGCCATTGACGTAGTTGCCCTCCTCCACTTTTTGGGTTTTAGGAATATGCTTATTCGGATAATCTTTACCCGTAAAAGTCCATTTACCATGGCGTTCCCCATTGGCATTGCGCTTATTTTGCGCCCACGTTGCCGCGCTCAAAATAAGTAAAAAACAACAAAGAGATGTCCGTAATTTCACAACGCCAATTTACGAATTTTGGCTAACTTTGAACTTGTATGCTCAGCCTCGATCCCAAAGAACTCACCGTCCAGCGTTTGCACCAACTTTTATTAGGTGCTATTGGCCCGCGCCCTATTGCGTTTGCCTCTACCCTAGACGCTGACGGCAACGCCAACTTGGCGCCATTTAGTTTTTTCAATGTATTCAGTGCCAACCCCCCAATTTTGGTGTTTTCACCAGCACGCTCTGGGCGCACAGGTCAAAGCAAAGATACCTTCAACAACGCCAAAGCCATTCCAGAGGTAGTGATCAACATCGTGAACTACAATATGGTGCACCAAATGAGCCTCGCAAGCTCTCCTTATGCGCCGGGCGTAGACGAGTTCATCAAGGCCGGCTTCACGCCCTTGGCCTCAGAAAAAGTAGCGCCGTTCAGGGTAGCAGAAGCGCCTGTTCAGTTTGAATGCAAAGTCAATCAAATCATCGAACTCGGTCAAGAAGGAGGCGCTGGCAACCTCATCATTTGCGAAGTGGTTCAGCTTCATATCCAAGAAGAACTCCTCAACGAAAAAGGCCTCATCGACCAACACAAAATCGATTTAGTTGCGCGCATGGGCGGCGATTGGTACTGCCGCGCCAATACGACATCCATGTTTGAAATCAAAAAACCCATCACCACCTGCGGCATTGGCTATGACGCCCTGCCTCAAGACATCAAAAGCAGTCAGGTACTCAGCGCCAACGACCTCGGTCAATTGGCAGGCATTGAAGAACTGCCCAACGAAACCGACGTCAACGAATACAAATTACTCGAACTCTCCACCCTTTTTCTCGAACTTGAGCACGACGCCAGCGCCCTCGAAGCAGCTTTGCATCGCAGCGCCCACGATTTGCTCGCTCAAAATAAGTTGGAAGAAGCGTGGCTCACCCTTTTATCTTTTAATAACTAACCACAAGTCCATGTTTAAATTCACAGGCACCGTTAAGGTCATCCAAGAAACACAACGCATTTCTGAAAAATTCCAAAAGCGCGAGTTCGTCGTTACAGACACCACCTCGATGTATCCACAAGATATTATTTTTCAAACCACCCAAGACAAATGTAGCTTGCTCGATCAGTTCCAAGCTAATGACAACGTCGAGGTTTCTTTTAATTTGCGTGGCCGCGAATGGACCAGCCCACAAGGTGAAGTCAAGTATTTCAACACCATCGAAGCATGGCGCATCGAGAAACAAGGTCAAAGCCAACCAATGGGAATGCCGAGCAACGGGCCTTCTGCCATGAACATGGGTTCTGAGCCACTTCCGGGCACTAGTTCAAACGCTGCTGAAGAAGAAGACGACCTTCCTTTCTAAGGACCTTCGCACCTACTTTCTGGCAGTAAATATCTAGAATAAACCCAAAGCCAAGCCGCTTCCGAGTAAAATACTCAGCAGCTTGAGCAAATTGAATTTGTGATTTTCGGTGGTTTCAAAAATAATAGTGGTTGAGATGTGTAAGAACATTCCAACCACTACCGCCAAAATCAGTTGTACATTCATGCCCAACTGTTCGGTGGTAATCGCAAGACCCAACAAAACCCCAATTGGCGTCATGAGGCCAAATGCCAATAAAATCAACCAAGCAGCACTGCGCTTGAGTTTGGTCGCCATCAATAGCGTCATGAGTGCAATAGCCACAGGCACCTGATGAAAAATAATTCCCCACAAAAAACTACCATTAAACGGTACAGCATCTGCCTGATCAATGCCAAATTGCAGCATGTTGCCGAGTGGAATCCCCTCAATTACCGAGTGAACAGACAGTGAAATAAATAATGTCCAAGGCATCGACTGCCCTTTGTGGACGTGCACATGCCCATGCTCTATGCCGCCAGAAAAGTATTCCAAAACCAACTGAACCAAAAAGCCGAGCAGAATAAACACGCCTACTTGAAAAACGGGCAAGGCGTCGTGTCCATGGTGCGCATGGCCTACGTGAGCACCGTATAATTCTGGCAACAAGTGCTGGAAAATGACGGCCAATAAAAAACCCCCGCTGAACGCTAGCGCCAGTTTGATGTATTGATTTTTGTTGGTTGCATTCAGATAGCTGACAATTGCACCACCTAGTACAACCGAACCAATCAGGAGGAGCTCTACGGTATAAAAATTCATGCTTTCTTTTTTGCAATCAGGATCAGGCGCTCACTTGTCATTTCGTCAAAAGGAGTCAAGTGATAAGATCCGTAGGTTTCTATTATATCAAAATCGGC
Organism: Bacteroidota bacterium; assembly: GCA_041168605.1. Classification (GTDB taxonomy): domain Bacteria; phylum Bacteroidota; class Bacteroidia; order Flavobacteriales_D; family Crocinitomicaceae; genus UBA952. Next base: position 67,619 of record JBEEKN010000002.1, read on the forward strand.
AGCTAAAAGCAACACAAAATCGGTTTTGGTGAGCGCCTGAACGCGCTCTGTAAACAAACCAATTTGCGTCTGATCTTGTGCAGCCAGTATTTCGATTTGCTTGTAAATATGGGTATCGTTGTGCCAGCGCTTGATATCAAACACCACGCCTTCACACTCGATGGTCTCGGCTGGTTTTAAATTGGCGCAAACTTTAGTGGCATTTAAAAAATCGATCACGAGCAGACCCTCTGGGGCCAACATCGTTGAAAGGGCTTTGCAAACCGCTTGGTTCTCGGCTAGCGTATCGAAATAACCAAAACTCGTGAACAAATTAAATACCGCGTCAAAAGGTACTGTATCCATGGCCAGGCGCATGTCGTGGACCGCAAACTTGACGTTTTTGATTCCCGATGCTTGGGCTTGTTCTTGTGCAGCTTGAATGCTGTTGGGTGCTAAGTCGGCGCCTACTACTTCAAAACCCATTTGGGCCAGCGTAAGCGAATGCCTGCCTTTACCACAGGCCAAATCGAGGACACGCGCGGCACTTGGCAAATCTAGTTTTTGGACTAAATGATCTAAAAAGAGCTTTGCTTCGTTGTCGTCGCGGTGCTGATACAACAAATGATAATACGGAGAGTCAAACCAAGTGGCGAACCATTCTTTTTGTGGCATGCTGCAAATTTACAACTTTCTTTTCCTAATTTCGGGACATGTTACAGATTGGGCTGAGTGGCGGTATCGGATCAGGAAAAAGCACAATTGCTTTGATGCTCGAAAAAATGGGCTATCCCGTTTTCTACTCAGATCAAGCAGCAAAGAAACTCTACGATGAACACCCCCTACTCCAAGGGCATTTGGTGGATTTACTGGGCCCTGAAGTGTATCGAGATGGTCAATTGAACAAGCTATTTTTATCCGAACGACTCTTTTCGAATGCCGAATTGAAGGCGCAAGTTTCGGCACTCGTGCATCCTTTGGTTCGCGAGGCCTTTCAAGCTTGGGCCCAACAACAAACATCAGATTTGGTCTTCAATGAAGCGGCTATTCTATTCGAGACCGGTGCACATCTGCAATTTGATGCTACTATTTTGATCACGGCGCCGCTTGAAATAAGAATTGAACGTGTGCAGAAAAGAGACAGTCTCTCTCGAGAAGAGGTACTCAAGCGCGTTGCCAACCAGTGGACAGATATGCAAAAAATCGCACTCACACCGTATCATATTGTAAATGACGGGCGGCCTTTACTCATTCAGGTTGAACAATTAATAGCCGAACTCCGGCACAAACTCAAGATTTAATACACCATTTTGATAGGGATATTGCGGTCTTGTTGAAATTTGAAGCAGCAGTCTTCAAAACTTGGTACACTTAGGTTTGGCCTGACATTATTAGAAAAAGCGTAGCCTTCTGTCGGGACGCCAAAGAAATTTTTGTCGCAAATTTTGTTTTGGTTGACATCATGATAAACCACAACTGCGTATTTGCCCGGTTCTAAATCTTTAAAAGTATAATTGACCATTCCTTTTTGGGCATCCGTACGCGCCAAGCGGTAGGTGGTACCGACTTTGGCAAAGGTGTCCGGATTTTTGTAGAGCGCAAACTCAATCCAACCCTTGGAACTAGACACAGCACTCACACTCACCTGCAAATTGAATTTGGAGTCGGAGGAGCGCGGTGTTGCAAATGACGTGAGGACATAGCATAACAAAAGAAAAATAAACCACTTCATCACAACTAACTTATTCAGATAAACGAATATTTATACCCAAATTGAATTGCAGGTTCTTGACGCTAAAAGATTCGGTGTTGAACAACTGCTGCCATTCGTTGTAGGCGCCTACTTCTAGCCCATTGCTGAGGTCGCGAAAACCGCGATATGCACTGGCTCTGATTCCAATTCTTTTGGTGGTGTTCCATTGCAAATAGGCAAAATAACCCATATCTAGCTTGGCTTGGGTGTTTTCACCTACTTCGGTAGAAAGTAGATCGGCGCCAATGGCGTTCGGATAAAAAGAATAGAACTCCTTTTGCATCTGGCCTTGTAGGCGATAGCGGTATTGCATGCCACCGCCAAAATGGAGGCTCAGAATTTTGAGGTCGAGCCCGAGCGGAACGGTCAAAAGTTCGCCAGTCAGGGTTTTATTGCAAAGCAGTAAAAAAGGAGCGCCCGCGGCATCGGTAGCCCATTCGGTACTCTGGTAAGCTTGATTTTGATGCCCGTAACCAACTCCGCTGTACGCCGTCAGCACTTTCAATACAGTGTAACCCAACTGAACTTCTCCACCGGCAGTACTGCGCCAAAACGAAACCGGATCAAAAGGCTGCGAGGCCAATTGACTTACCGTTTGGATTTCTTGTTTATTGGCACCTACCTCTGCCTGAAGATACCAACGCCATTGGGCGCTGGTACTAAAGGTCAGAAAAGTAAAAATACATAAAGAGACTACGGCACGCATGGCTTAACCTAAGAAAGGATAGTGGTAATCTGCCGGCGGCACAAAGGTTTCTTTGATGGTGCGGGCTGAAGTCCAGCGCATGAGGTTCATGGCTGCTCCGGCTTTGTCGTTGGTACCCGATCCGCGCGCCCCTCCAAAAGGTTGTTGGCCAACGACTGCGCCTGTTGGTTTGTCGTTGATGTAAAAATTACCGGCTGCATGCATAAGTTTTTCGTTGGCCAGTTGAATGGCGTAGCGGTCTGTAGCGATGATAGAACCGGTAAGTGCGTATTCAGAAGTTTGATCGACGAGGTCGAGTGTTTCGGAGAAGTGGGTATCTGGATACACGTAAATGGTGAGCACAGGACCGAAGATTTCTTCTACCATAGTGCGGAATTTAGGATTGGTGGTAACAACGGTTGTTGGTGCAATATAATATCCAACAGTTTTGTCGTAGGTACCGCCAGTGATGATTTCGGCATCGGGCTGCGCTTTCACGTAATCGATATAGGCAGCAATTTTGTCGAATGCACGTTCGTCGATAACAGCATTGACAAAATTGGATGGGTCTTCTGGGCTACCTTGCTTAAAGGAATTGACTTGTGCCACAAGGATTTCTTTTACGGCTGGCCAAAGGCTTTCTGGAATATATGCTCTTGAAGCCGCCGAACATTTTTGCCCTTGGAATTCAAAGGCACCACGAGAAAGTGCTGTAGCTACCTCCGCCGCATTGGCGCTGTTGTGTACCATCACGAAGTCTTTTCCGCCTGTTTCACCGACGATGCGCGGGTAAGAGCGGTAGTTTTCGATGTTGTTGGCGATGTTTTTCCAGAGTTGGCGGAATACCCCTGTAGAGCCCGTAAAGTGCAGACCTGCAAATTCTTTGTGAGCAAAAATAACTTTACCTGCTTCTGGGCCATCTACGGTCACCATATTGACCACCCCTGCTGGCAAGCCGGCTGCTTCAAAAAGTTCCATAATAACTTGTGCAGAATAAATTTGGCTGTCAGCTGGTTTCCAAACAACAACATTACCCATCATGGCAGGCGCCGCACAAAGATTGGCTGCAATGGATGTAAAGTTAAAAGGCGTGAGCGCAAAGATAAAGCCTTCTAAAGGGCGGTATTCTAAGCGGTTCCACATCCCCGGCAGTGAATCTGGCTGCTCGCTGTAGATTTGGGTCATGTACTGGACATTGAAACGGAAAAAGTCGATGAGCTCACAGGCTGCATCGATTTCTGCTTGGAATACGTTCTTGGACTGCGCCAACATGGTGGCTGCATTGATGCGGTCGCGAAAAGGGCCAGCTAAAAGATCTGCTGCGCGCAAGAAAACGGCTGCGCGGTCTTGCCACGGGAGCGCCGCCCATGCGGACTTCGCTGCTAAGGCTGCATCGATAGCAGCCGCCACATGAGTGGCATCACCTTGGTTGTAATGACCCAATACCTGTTGGTGGTCGTGGGGCATGGTGAGTGGTTTTTTATTTGCGGTAGTGACTTTGTTGCCACCGATGTACATAGGAACGTCGATGGGCGCGCGGTCTTTGAATGCTTGGTATTTGGCCATTAAAGAGTTGCGCTCAGGAGAAGCTGGTGCGTAAGATTTAACGGGTTCGTTGACGGCCGCCGGGACCTTAAAAAATGCGTTTGACATATGAATGATGAATTAGTGAAACAAATTTACAAAAACTTGGCGTGCAAGAAGGTAACGCAGGTGAGCAACTTAACTGAACCAGATGTCGCGGATGAGTTCTTCGCCCACGAACTGGTTACAGCGCCCAATAATGATTTGCTTGCCGTGAAAGAGTTCGTCTCGCATGACACTCGAATCAATTTTGAGGTAAAGCGTGTTGTTCTCGATGCGGATATCGGTGGTGCGCTTCGCTACAGCTGGCCCCATGAGTTCGGGCCAAGCGGCAATGAGGTCATAGGCCTTCATTTTGTCTTGTAAGCCGTAGGCCTTCATGATCCGGCTCACGAGTGTGGAGAGCGGCTTTTCTTCTTGTTCGCGTTTGTTGTCAGGATTCATAGAGCGAGGGCTTGTTGGTCTTTGATTTGGAAAAGTTTGGTTTCGCCAGGCAATTGGGCAAATAGTGCTTGCATGCGGGCGGGGTCGGTATCGGTGATGAGCACCTGACCAAAGTAGTCGGCACTCACGAGCGCAATGAGGCGGGCCACGCGTTCGTTGTCTAGTTTGTCGAAGATGTCGTCTAGGAGGAGCACCGGTTTTTGGCCTTTGTGCTGCTTGAGCCAGTCGAATTGCGAAAGGCGCAAAGCGATAATAAAAGATTTTTGCTGACCCTGTGAGCCGAATTTTTTAACGGGATGACCTTTGATGCTAAACAGTAAGTCGTCTTTGTGGATGCCTATGTTTGTATATTGCGTGAGCGCGTCTTTTTTGGCCGAAGCCTGCAGTAAGTCGGCAAAAGAACCGTCTGAGAGCTGGGAGCGATAGGCGATGTCGACGTCTTCGGCATTTTGGCCAATTTCTTGGTAAAAGCGCTTGAAAACCGGAATAAATTCTGCCAAAAAGGCCTTGCGTTGGGCATGAATGTAGTTGCCGCTCGGTATGAGTTGGGCATCCCAGACTTCAATGGCATCGGGATCGAACAAGCGATGCTCGTGCATGTTGCGCAAAACGGCGTGTCTTTGCTCCAATAAACGTGCGTAGCGCTGGATTTCTTCTAAATAGGTTTTGTCGAGTTGGGCTAAGATGCCGTCCATCCATTTGCGGCGCAGCTCAGAACCTTCGGCAATGAGGTCGCCATCGTAAGGAGAAATGAAAACAACGGGCAATTTGCCGATGTGGGCCGTGAGCTTTTCGTAGGCTTTTTTGTTCCACTTCACTTGTTTTTTGACACCCGCCTTGTAGGCAATTTGCACCTCACAGGCTTTTTGATCGAGCTCCCATTGGCTGGAAATCGCAAAAAAGGCTTGGTCGAAGCGCAAATTGTGCCGGTCATTGACATTGAGGTAGCTTTTGCACATGCTCAGGTAGTAGACTGCATCTAGAATGTTGGTCTTGCCGGCGCCATTGGGGCCAACAATGCCGTTGATACCCTGCACGAAGTCGAGTTCGAGATCAGGGTAGTTCTTGTAATTGACCAAATGCAGGTGCGAAAGGTGCATGAAACAAAGATACGGAATAACTACCTTTGCCTCATGACGCGGTCCCAAATAATCCGAGCGCATTTAGCGTTGCTGGTAGTGAATCTTCTGTACGGAGCCAACCACGTTTTGGCGAAGGGCGTGATGCCGCAGTACCTCGACCCCAATACCTTCATTTTATTGCGCGTGAGCGGTGCCGTATTGTTGTTCTGGATTTTGCTCTTAACCCAAAAACGCAAACCTATAGACCGAAGCGATTACTGGCGTTTTTTAGCAGCGGGTTTGTTTGGAGTGGCCATCAATCAGCTCTTTTTCTTTCACGGGCTCAATTTGTCTTCGGCGCTCAATGCGGGTATCATTATGGCACTCAACCCCATTATGGTTGTGATACTTGCCGCATTTGTCACGAGAGAAAAATTCACGGTTCCGAAATACACCGGTATCGCAATGGGTGCAGTTGGCGCCATTTTACTCACCTTGAGTTCGGGCAATTTACCCGGCGCGTCTTCTTTGGGCGACCTCTACTTATTGATCAATGCCCTCAGCTATGCCTTGTATTTAGTGCTCTCCAAACCGCTCTTGCTCAAGTATAGCCCCATCCAAGTGATCACGTATGTGTTTACCATTGGCCTGATTTTACTTTTGCTCTTCCCGCCTACTTGGTCCAACCTAGCTAGTGTCGATTTCAAACTTATTCCGGCGAGTGCCTGGTACAAAATTACTTACGTGATCATCGGCGTGACCTTCCTGACGTATTTACTCACCATTTTTGGACTCAAGTACGTGAGCGCAACGGTTTCTGCCGCTTATATTTACACGCAACCGGTCATGGTAATGGGCTTTGCAGTCTTGTTTTCAGCGCTCGGTTGGGTAGCAGACTACACCCACACCATCACGGCCGAACGATTGTTATATATGTTGTTTATTTTTACGGGTGTTTATTTAGTTTCTTTTTACAAAGCCAAAAAATGAAAATCGCTTTTCTACTGTTCTTGCTCGCGTCGACCCACGTGCTTTTTGCCCAAAAACCAGCCCTTGACTTCAAGGCTTACGACACCTGGAAACGCCTCGAAAAGGAACAAATATCCAAAAACGGCAACCTCATTACTTACGAATTGACCTTTTTAAGGGCGAATCCTATCCTGCATTTTTACAATCAAAATACCCAAAAACACGATTCGATTTCAAGAGGAAACAACGCATTCATTGCATCAGATGAATCTTATATTGCCTGGAAAATGAGCCCCGACTATGACTCGCTGCGTCAGCAAGAACTCGCTAAACTCGACAAAAAGAAGTGGGACAAAGACTCGCTCTTTATCCAGCATTTCGCTCAAGACACCATTTACAAATTCGCCAAACTCAAGCAAGTACAACAAGCCGAAAAGGCTCCAGTACTCGCATTTTTACATGAAGTGAGCACTAAAAAAGTGGAGCCCGTCGCCGTCAAGAAATATGAAAAATATTTATTCTGGAAAAAACCTTCACCCGCGCCAAAAGTGAATCCTTTTAAAACCGATGGCCAACGATTAGTTGTTTACACATCGGGTGAAAACACCTTTCCCTTTTTGGACAGCATCACTTCCTTTAGCTTGAGCCCCGATGGTTCAAAATTGGCCGTCATCAAGCAGCGCAAAGTCAAGCTAGACTCCATGCAGGTGCGCATTTACGCCACCAAAGACCTGCTCTTACTCAAAGAATTTGAAGCCCAACCGAATGCCACTGAACTCACCTGGAGCCCCAATAGCCAAGTGCTGACTTATTTATACAGCCCAGACACCGCCATAGTTAAAAATTTCCACCTCACCTTATTTGACCTCAATTCGCTGCAGCAACAAGATTTCGGCGACTCCACAGATTTCGATAAAAGCGCAAATGGGGTGTATCAGGCTGTAGCCAATGGCCGCAAACCACAATTCAGCGACGACAGCCGCTACCTTTATTTTGGTCTTCGCGAGCGTCAAATTTTCCAGAAAGACACCCTGCTAGAGCGCGAAAAAGTGAACATAGACATCTGGCACTACCAAGACCTTCAAATTCAGCCACAGCAACTGTTGCAAAAAGACCAAGTCTTGAAAAGAGGTTTGCTCTGCGTGTATGACCTGCAAAATGACAGACTCACGCCACTTGAAAACGACACACTCAAGGTAGCGCTGGACTTACACATGACTGCACCGTATTTAGTGGCAACCAATTCCGATCCGTATGCGATCCAAGCCCAATGGGAAGCGCCATCCAAAGCAGATTACTACAGAATTGCTTTGGAGACAGGGCAAAAAGTCTTGTTGGGCAAAGGCCTGAGCTACACCGGTGAACTATCTGCCGACGGGCGCTTTTTCACTTATTTTGTCTCGGACAAGCAACAATGGCTGCTGCTTGATGTGGCGCGCGAAAACACGACCTGCATGAACTGCAGCCGCAAGGATATCCGCTGGGATGAAGACCTGAATGGCCAACCCATGGCAGCAGGGCCTGTGGGTTTTGTGGGCTATACCAAAGATGCAAAAGCAGTTTGTTTTCAGTCTCAATATGATATCTGGACTTATGAGGTCGCTTCCAAAACACTTCAGAGTATTTCCAATGAAACGGCCAATAAAGATCAAATTGAACTGCGCTTTACACGTTACAACCAAGATTCTGCCTGGCTCAATTTCCAGGAAGGCTACTTCATTGGCTTGCGCAAATCCAATAAAAATGAGTTGCTCTATTTCTATGACAAGGGGCAAATCCAACAAAAAATGGAAGTAGCGCAGCGCATTTCAGGGCTTCAAAAAGCGGAAAGCCAAGACCAATTTCTCTTGCGCAAAATGGACGTGCGCACCTACCCCGATGTTTGGTTGCATGGCTCAGATTTCAATAATGGCAAGCAAATTTCAGTCGCCAATCCGCAGCAGAGCGAGTACAATTGGGCCACGGTGGAAAGCGTCAAATGGAAAGCATACGACGGGCAAATGCTCGAAGGACTGCTTTACAAACCCGAAAATTTCGACCCGCGTCAAAAATACCCGCTGTTATTTTACTACTACGAACTCAACTCAGACAACCTCCACAACTATCAAGCACCGAAGCCTTCTGCGAGTATCATTAACCCCACTGAATACGCCAGCGGTGGTTACTTGGTTTTTGTACCAGACATTCGCTACCAACCGGGCAAGCCTGCTCAGGGCGCCTACAACAGCATCATGAGCGCGGCAGATTACCTCATCAAAAACTACCCCATCGACGACAAACGCATGGGCTTGCAAGGCCAAAGTTGGGGCGGCTACCAAAGCGCTATGCTCATTACCATGACCACGCGTTTTGCCGCAGCCATGGCCGGTGCTCCGGTGAGTAATATGTTTTCAGCTTACGGCGGCATTCGCTGGGGCAGCGGGCTCAACCGTCAGTTTCAGTACGAAAGCACTCAAAGTCGGATTGGCGCCACTATCTGGCAAAAGCCCGACTTATACTTAGAAAACTCTCCCTTGTTTCATTTGCCAAAGGTACAAACACCACTTTTGATCATGGCCAACGACAAAGACGGCGCCGTGCCGTGGTACCAAGGCATCGAACTCTACAGCGGTTTGCGTCGCATGGGCAAACCTTGCTGGATGCTCAACTACAACGAAGACGACCACAACCTGACCAAACTCGCCAACAAATACGATCTTTCGATCCGCATGCGTCAGTTCTTTGACCACTACCTCATGAATGCACCCGCACCCACCTGGATGACCACTGGTATCCCGGCCACCCAAAAAGGAAAAACACTAAGCTATGAGTAAGTTTTACCAACGCTTCACTTTGCTCTCCTTGCTTTTGGTTTGGATTGCCATTACCTATCTGTCCTTGAAGAGCGCGAGCCATTCAAGTCCGATCCGTATCAATGACAAAATCGGACATTTCATCGCCTATGCCGTATTGAGCATCCACGCCTTGGCCTTTTTTCAATTTCAGAAAAAGAAACAAATTTTTTGGCTCGTCCTGACCTTAGTTGGCTATGGCCTACTGATGGAAATTTTACAAGGATTTGTGCCGGGCAGAGAAGTTTCTGCTTATGACTTATTGGCCAACAGCATAGGCGTCGGCATTGGCTTGGGTTGTTTTACTTTATGGCGAAGATATCGTCGATACCGAACCAGCGGTTGACGACAAAACCCTCGGCGTAATTGTAGCCAGCAGGGCGGCCCATTTCGAGCATGCGGCCTTTCAAGAAATCAAAAAAGAGTTCTCCTGAGATGGGTGTGTTGGGTTCGGCTGAGTTCGGATCGAAAAACTGTGTGCGGTAGGCTTTGATGGCCGCAATTTTTTGATCGAGATAAGGCGAAACATCGTGGACAAACGATGGCGTTTGAATGTAATCTTGGATGTAATGCAAAACCAACTGAGGTCGGTGAGCAGCTTGTGGGCTGCCGTTGTGCGAGGTATGGATTTTGCGCAGGCCGGCTAAGAAGCAAGCCTCGGCCACCATGTGGCCAGCTCTGGCGTGGTCTGGGTGGCGGTCTGAGAGCGCATTGGCCAATATAATTTGGGGTTGGTGCAAACGAATTTGCTCAATGATTTGGAGCTTAGCGGCTTGGTTATTTTCAAAAAAGCCATCGGCCAAACGCAAATTGCAGCGGTGTTGGACACCCAAAATAGCGGCAGCGGTAGCGGACTCTTCATACCTGCTTTCTACGGTGCCACGCGTGCCGAGTTCCCCTTCAGTGAGGTCGACAATTCCGATGTTCTTGCCTTGGGCCGCGTAATGCATTAGTGTGCCCGCCGCAGAGAGTTCGACGTCGTCTGGGTGGGCACCAAATGCAAGGATATCTAATTTCATGAATTATTGAATGTGGGCATAGCTTTCAACGCTCGGGCAGCTGCAAACCAAGTTGCGGTCTCCGTATGCGTTGTCTACGCGGCGAACTGGCGCCCAGTATTTGGCCTCGAGCAAGTAAGGAAGCGGGTAAGCAGCCTCTTGAGGTGCATAGGGGTAAGTCCAGTTCTTGTTGATGATGCAGTCGGCGGTGTGCGGCGCGTTTTTGAGCAAGTTATTGGCTTTATCGGCATGTCCATTTTCGATTTCGCGGATTTCTTCGCGGATTTTGATCATGGCGTCGCAGAAGCGGTCGAGTTCTTCTTTGTCTTCGGACTCAGTAGGCTCTATCATGAGGGTACCTGCAACTGGGAAAGAAACCGTTGGTGCGTGGAAACCAAAGTCAATGAGGCGCTTGGCCATGTCGGCAACCTCTACGTCTGCAGTTTTCTTGAAATCGCGGCAATCTAGGATCATTTCGTGTGCTACCGTACCATTGGCACCGGTGTAAAGGATTTCGTAGTGGCCTTTGAGGCGCGCTGCAATGTAGTTGGCATTGAGAATGGCCATTTCGGTAGAGCGACGCAAACCTTCTGCACCCAACATTTTGATGTAGGCGTAAGAAATAGTAAGGATCAGTGCAGAACCGTATGGCGCTGCAGAAATAGCGTGGATCGGCGACTCCCCTCCTGTTTTGATAAGTGGGTTGCTCGGCAAGAAAGGTGCGAGGTGTGCAGCTACGCCAATTGGGCCCATTCCGGGGCCACCACCACCGTGTGGAATGGCGAAAGTTTTGTGCAAGTTGAGGTGACAGACATCGGCTCCGATGTTGCCAGGGTTGGTGAGGCCAACTTGCGCGTTCATGTTGGCGCCGTCCATGTAAACCTGTCCGCCGTTGTCGTGGATGATGCTCGTGATCTCGATGATGCCTTCTTCATAAACACCGTGCGTAGACGGATAAGTCACCATGATACCAGCCAAAACGTCTTTGAGCTCAATGGCTACTGTGCGCAATTCTTCGATATCGATGTTGCCGTTTTCATCGCAGCCTGTAACCACAACTTCAAAACCTGCCATCACAGCAGAGGCAGGGTTGGTACCGTGCGCAGAAGAAGGAATGATCATTTTTTTGCGTTGGAAATCGCCGCGAGATTCATGGTAAGCTTTGATGACCATTAGGCCAGCGTATTCACCTTGCGCACCCGAGTTGGGTTGTAAGGATACCGCAGCAAAACCGGTGGCTTCACAAAGGTCTTGCGCCAATTGTGCAAACATTTCGTGGTAACCCACCGCTTGTTCTAGCGGCGCAAACGGGTGCATGTTGGCAAATTGTGGGTTGGTCACGGCCATCATTTCGGAGGCAGCGTTGAGTTTCATGGTACAAGACCCAAGGGCAATCATGGAGTGCACCAAAGAAAGGTCTTTGTTTTCGAGACGCTTGAGGTAGCGCATCATGCGCGACTCAGAATGGTATGAATTGAACACCGGATGCGAAAGCACAGCTTCCGTTCGCTCCAGACTTGCTGGAATAGCGCTCGTGCCACTTGCCATCTGCGCACCAAAAACACCTAAAATGGCTTCTACATCTGACATCAGGTGTGGCTCACCAAAGGAGATACTGAGTTCTGAATCTGAAATGTAGTAGAAATTGAGGCCTGCTGCTTGCGCTTTGCTGCGGATTTCGGCACAATTGACCCCTGCAACATGAATGGTGTCAAAGAAATGAGCTGATCCGATTGTAAGACCTGCGTTTTTGAGTGAATTGGCCGTTGTGGTGGCTAAATCATGAACGTGCTGGGCAATTTGCTTGATGCCATCTGGGCCATGGTAAACAGCATACATAGAAGCCATGACGGCCAATAAAGCTTGTGCGGTACAGATATTTGAAGTGGCTTTGTCTCTTTTGATGTGTTGTTCGCGGGTTTGCAAAGCCATGCGGAGTGCTTGGTTGTCGTCGGCGTCTTTGGAAACGCCAATGATGCGACCCGGCAAGTTGCGTTTGTAGTCTTCTTTGGTGGCAAAGAAAGCGGCGTGTGGGCCACCGTAGCCCATCGGAACGCCAAAGCGCTGCGCTGAGCCGGTTACGACGTCGGCACCCATGCTGCCCGGTGACTTGAGCAAGACCAAAGAAAGGAGGTCGGCACCAACGGCAACTTGAATACCCTCAGCTTTCCAGCTGGCGATGGCGGCTGTCCAATCTTGGATGTGGCCTTGGGCGTTTGGATACTGCGCAAAAATACCGAAGTAGCTTGCGTCAGGGGTGAAGGTTTGTGCGTCGCCAACGATGAATTCGATGCCGAGGTTGAGCGCGCGGCCTTTCATGACGTCGATGCTTTGTGGCAAGGCATTTTGATCGACAAAAAATTTGTTGCGACCCGCTTGGATATCGGCACGGCTGCGCGAATTGTAGAACATAATGAGCGCCTCTGCTGATGCTGTTGCTTCGTCTAGCAAAGAAGCATTGGCGATGGTCATGCCGGTGAGTTCAATGACCATGGTTTGGAAATTGAGCAGTGCCTCTAAACGACCCTGTGCAATTTCTGCTTGATACGGCGTATAGGCAGTATACCATCCTGGATTCTCGAGCACATTTCTCAAAATAACTGACGGCACAATGGTTTCGTGGTAACCTAAACCAATAAAAGATTTATTGATTTTGTTTTTGGAGCCCAGCGCATTGATGTGATTTAAATAAGCTTGCTCGGAGAGCGCAGGATCGATGCGAAGCTCGCGGTTGAGGCGAATTTGCGCAGGGATCGTGCGGTCGATGAGCGTCGAGAGCGCATCTACGCCAACGGCTGCTAACATGTCTTGTTGTTCGGAAGCTCCGGGGCCAATGTGGCGTCTTTCAAATGGTGTCATGTGTTGTGTCGAATTTGGGTCTACAAAAGTATAAAAAAGTTAAGCACGATCCGGCATGAATTCTATTCTGAAATATACATTTGCCTGTAGTGCACTAAACACTTTCATTACAGTATCAAACCGCGCTGAAGTAGTATTGTTCTCAATTTTCGAAATTTGCGCTTTCTGCACACCGACTAATGCCCCTAATTGGGTTTGAGTGAGCCTTTTTTGCAACCTGGCCTCCCGAATTGCTTCGCCTAATAAATCCAAACGGAGTTCATTCTCAAATGCGTTTCTCTCCGAACTACCTTTCACGCCAATTAGGCGATTAGTCAGAGACTCTAGACTTTCTGTTTTCATAACTGTCTTATTCATTTTTACCTTCCAAATAATTTAGCCTGGCTACATGCGCTTTGGTCATGTTGTAGAGGATTTTCCTTCTTGCACTAGGTTCTTGCTGTTCAATGAACACTGCGGCATCTCGCATGAATTCAATGCTGAATTTTTGATTCTTCAATTTACTAAGTGTTAAAGTTAAATGTTTCCTAAATAAGAAACTAATTATTATTCAACTTTAACAACGATTGAAAACCAGAATTTATTCAATTTCAATACTAGGGATGAATGCCTCAACCCTTAACTTGGCATTTTCCCGAATGTCTTGCCAAAAAAGATTGATGTCGCCGATGTGGTAATTGCGCATGGTGAGGCTCAAGAAAAAGAACTTGCCGCGTGGGCGCTCAATCCAGATGGCGCCGTCGATGAGGTGAGTGTCGAAAAGTTGCGGATAAACTTTGTTGTCAAAATACAAAAAACCTTTGTGCGCGGTCTTTTGAGCGGTGCTTTCGAGTGTCCAGGAGACCGGATTCACGACCGCTTTTCCTTTGTACCATTTTTCATAACTCGACTGCTCAATTCTTTTTTTGAAGGTATTCCAAGATACATAGCCACCGGTTGCGCTTGGGGTAGTCAATAAGGGAATTTGCTTGAGCTCAGAGGTCGCAATGCCAATTCCGGGCAGATACGCCGCAATCAATTGGCTTTGCAGGGCCTTGCCGTCGAAAAACTCTTGGAGCAACAAACCGCAGTGAGTACTGCCTTGGCTGTGGCCAGCTAAGATGATTGGCCTACCGTTATTGTGGTGTTCGAGGTAATACAAAAAGGCGGCTCGGACGTCTGCGTATGCGAGCTCAAGGGCTTCTTTACCTTGTGGATCAGAGACATAATAAGAACGCAAATGGGCAGAACGATAATAAGGCGCAAAAAAACGACCTGCCTCGGCGAAGGCACTGCCTTGAAAAGCGAGCGCGGTCTGGAGTACTTTTGTTTGTTGTTCGGTATCGGTAAGGGGAACGTTCCAGCGCTTGTCACTTTCTTTGGTGTTGAGCGTTGGGTACACATAAAAGACATCTGCTTTGGCATGCAAACTGGTGTCTTTTAAATGTGCAGCAAGACCCGCAGGATACGCACCTGGGCGCGAGGCCCAATTTTGAGCAAAACTGTAGTCTGTAGGAGTTTGTGCATAGAGCCCTGTTGAAATAATTGGGAGGTACACGAAAAGTAGAGTTAGAAAACGCATTATTTTTGTAGTCGAAATGTCCGGACACCAAAGAAACACATTATTCTGCCTATTGTTTATCCTTTTGGCCGCAAAAAGTGCTTGTGCGCAAGATTCAATTGTTTACTGGAAATTCAAGTCGCTATACTCCTTGAGCGGCACCCAAACGTCGTTCGTCAATTGGAATGCGGGCGGGCGCAACAACATCTCGATCATTGGTTCGGCTAGTGCCTCAGCCTACTATACCCGCGAAACCATCAAATGGACCAACGACGCCTCTTTTGCACTTGGTGGCATCAAATACTTTGACAAAAAAGGCATCGGTGCACAAAAAACCGACGACCGACTCGACCTCGCCAGTACCTTCGGGATGCAACTATCCAAAGGCTTCTTTCTCACCTTTGCCTCAAGTTTCCGCACCCAAAGCATCAATGGTTACGCCTACCCCAACGACTCCGTTCCGGTTTCGCGCTTCATGGCACCAGGCTACATGAACCTCGCACTCGGCGCCGACTTTCGCAAATCCGACAACTTCAATATTTTCTTCTCCTCTATCGCGATCAAATCTACGTTTGTCCTCGACGACTCCCTCAGCGCCAAAGGCTCTTTTGGTGTAGAGCCTGGCATGCGCTACCGCCAAGAGTACGGTGCTTATCTCAAAATGAAATACAACCGACCAGTAGCCAAAAACATCGAGATGAAATCCAAGCTGGAATTATTCAGTAATTACCTCAACAACCCCGAAAACATAGATGTCAATGGCGAGCTCTTGCTGCTCTTTCGCGTCAACTCATTGGTGTCGGCCTCTGCCCAATGGAACCTCATCTACGACGACGACATCAAAATCACGGATATCAACGGCAATGTTGGCCCTCGAACCCAATTCAAATCAGTTATTGGGATCGGTTTGTCTTACAAAATCGAAAGTTAATGAAAGCGTTTATTTTCTTCCTGACCCTGTTTTTGAGTGTCTTTGCGAGCCACGCACAATCTGACTATTCAAAACTTGACCTCAGTTTGCAAATAGCCACCAATCGCTACAACAAGCAATTTGGCGCAGAATGGGGTCTTAGAGGAGAACTGCACATCAACTCACACTGGAGCGTACTTTACAACTACAACCTCGGCACCCTGACTCAAACAAATTTCTATGCCCATGCACCAATGAGCTTATTTGCCGTTGGGCCCGTCACGCGTTTTCTTGCCGAAAACTCCTTTACCTTCAGCGATTTTCTGGGTGCGCTTGGCGTTGGCTTGCTGACCGCTTGTATCCCAGAAGGAGTGGCCTACCATTATCCGGTCGCCTACCGCCTGGACCTTTCCGCCTACGCCAATCCTTTAGGCCTGGCTTTTATCATTAGCAACAACCCCATGCTAGACGGTAGCGTCAAGTACGATGCCACAAGCGGCTTGAGACTGACCTACTATTCTCCGATTGGTTTACATGCCAATGTGCATGCACAAGCGCGGTTCACAGCCGGCTACGGCGTCTACCCCAATGTAGGTTTTGGCCTTGGCTATTCTTTTGGGCATCGGCGCCTGGGCGAATAAAAAAAGCAAATCAATGCCCACCTGGCTGGCAACACAAAGGCAAGGCTTTTTGCGCAGTTTGGTTCGCTTTTTTGTCGTCGGCTTGGTAACCTATATTCACCAATACTAATTGTAGTTGCGCTTTATCGGTCTTGGCAGGCTTGAATTTGACCTCCACTATTTTGGTTTCCAAATCCAACTCGGCATACACTACCCCCTTGGTTTGGTTGAGCGCAGTTTCGATGCGCTGCTTGCAGTCGCCACACTGTGCGGAAGTTTGAATTTGTGTGACGCTGGATTTTTGAGCAAAAAGTGGGGTTCCAAAGAGGAGTAAAAAAGAGATGAGGATTGTTTTCATGGTATTTTCTTTAAATTGATTGATTTTGATTGATTTTGATTGATTTTGATTGATTTTGATTGATTTTGAAACTTATTGAATCGCATATCTCAAACCAAGATACACATTCAATCCCATAATTGGCGACCAAATTTCGGTGGCATCAAAAGCCTCGCCGAAAGGATTTTGCGCGCCGATGATCGGATGATGCTGCATGACGTTCAAGAGGTTTTCGCCACCTATATAACATTCGAGTTGCTTCCAGTTGCGGGTCACTTGCGCATTGAGCAGCGCCCATGGGCTCCCCTGCCCTCCTTGTGGCAAACGCACCGCGCTGTAACGCGAGTACGTGAGGTCATAGGCCCAGCGCTTGTTGCGCGTTTGGTAGGCAACATTTGCAAAAAGACGTTGGCGCGGCAAGAGCACTTGGGTTTGGAGCTGCCCATTATAGAGCGCACGTACATCTTGAAATTTGTAGGCCAAGCGCAGGTCTAGGCCGCGCCAAACAGTATAACTGAACTCTACCTGAAGTACCGTGGCAATTGAATTGTCTGTGAGGTTTTTAAAAACCACCACTCCATTAAGGGTGTCGCGATCGGCCACGAGTTGTTGCGAAAAACGCGTGTGATACGCATCCAAACTGAGGCTGCCCTTGCGTTTTTTGAAACTAAAGCCCTGTACGAGCGAAGCGCCGATATTCCAAGAAACCTCGGGCTGCAGCGCTTGTGGCGCCAGCCAGGTCTTGGAACTCGCCAACAGCGAGAGGTTGTCTACCACAAAATTGGGCAAGCGCCAAGCACGGCCTGCAGTGAGGCGCGCATCGAGCTGTGGGGTGAGCGCATATTTAAAGTGCCCTCGGGGCGAGAACTGCCCTACTGTCAAGTTGTGTTGGTCGTAGCGCGCGCCCAAAACGGCTGAGAGGCGATTTCCGGTAAAGGCGTATTCTGCAAACAAACCCGGTACCCACTCCGTGCGGTCGGCACCTACTACCTCAGCCCCAAAAGGTTGCCCGGCCCATTGGCTCAGGCTCAGGACCTGAAAACTAGCGCCGGCTTTAATTTGATGATCGGTCGTAAATAAGATGTCGTCGTAGATGAGGTTCAGGTACCCGCGTTTTTCACTACCGCTAAAGTTGCGCACGCCATAGAGGCCGCTAATGTTTTGGAATTTGAATTGGGCAATGACGCCCAAACTTTGTGCAGGCTTCTTGCCAAAAAATCCGGTTTTCGAAAAAACTGAGAGGTGTTCGCTGGCCAGTTGCATGCCATAGCCCACAGGGCTAGCTTTGGTGTAGGATGTTTGACCACCGATTTTTTGGTCTGAGTAGGCCTGCACGCCCAATTGGGCCTCCATACGCGGGCCTTGGTAGCTAAAGCGCTGCAGCAAATTAAATGTGTTGGAGAGCGCTTGGTCGCGAAAGCCATCTTGGTTGTTGTCAAAAGTACCATAAATGGCAGCGCCCGAGGCAAAAAGGCCCATGTGCCAGCGCTCGGAGAGCTGCTGGCCGCTCTGTAAATTGAGTTCTGTGCGCCCAAACCGATTCTGGTAAAAATTCAGGCCCAAGCGCGGCATTTCTTTGGGTTTCTTGAATTCAAAATTGACCAAGCCCGCCATAGATTCATAGCCGTTTACAACAGATCCCGTTCCTTTGGTGATCTGAATAGACTCCAGCCAAGTGCCTGGGATTACGCTCATCCCAAACGCGCTTTCCAAGCCGCGCAAAAACGGAATGTTTTCAAATTGCAGCTGTGTATATACAGCATCCAAACCCAACAACTGGATTTTTTTGGCCCCAGAAATGGCATCAGACATACTCACATCTATGGTTGCATTCGTCTCAAAAGACTCCGACAAGTTACAACAAGCGGCTTTTCTGAATTCAGCACTGGTGAGTTCCTCCACATGTAAAGTTTTCAATTTTGAAATCCCATGCGGATTTTTTTGATTGCTCACCACGATATCCTGCACCAATTGACCCGATACCAACACTACGTTGAGCGCCAAAAAACGGTCCGAACGCGTCACCACCAAGCGGTCTGAGCGGAAACCTTTTGCGACAAAAAGCAAGGTGTCATGCTGCTGCTTACCAAGTAGGATTTCAAAGGTGCCGTCTTCGTTGGAATAAACGGTCGTGCCGGCAGCCAGCAAAGTGATTTTGACATTCTTCAGTGGTTTGGTCTGCACAGAATCTGCGCCTTGCACCACGCCCCGAATTTGGGCTTGAATGGCGTTCGTTAGCAATAAAACGCCGAGTAAAAAAAGTATTTTCATGTTCAATATATAAGTTCAACAAACAACATTAAAGTGTTTGTGAACTCATATTTGCCATGTCTGATGAAGGGTTTGAATAAACTTGCCGTTCCTGAACAGTGGAGGTGGTCGGTATGATTGAACTTGATTGACGGATTTTTCAGCCTGAATTACCTTAAAAAAAATAAAACTTGACCCCGTTTGAATCAAACTAGCTACTGGCGGCGCGTTTTCCCAATCAAAACTCGAATAGGCCTGATCTACGTTGGTTTTGACTACCTCGAGCTCATCCGAACAGCAATCTTTTTCTTGCAAAACGACATCGCAAGCCGCCTTCTTTTCTTTTTGACAGCAGGGTGGTAGCTCCTCGTGAGGCGCTTGGCACGCGTGGTCTATCTTGAGCACCACCGACGCAAACGCACCGTCCATGTCACAAAAATGTTTGTGAATCGGGATGCCAACTTGGAGTGCAAGTTGGGTGAGGATCAGTAGGATGGCTAAAATTGATTTCACGATACAAAATTACAAATAATGAATTACCTTTGCCACTTAATTTCTTAGACCATGAGTGATCCGATTAAACACGAGTGTGGCATTGCCCTTTTGAGGCTCAAACAACCACTTGAATACTACCTCGAGAAATACGGATCTGCCCTGTGGGGACTCAACAAAATGCATCTTTTGATGGAAAAGCAACACAACCGCGGCCAAGATGGAGCGGGGATTGCCAACATCAAACTCGATATGCAACCCGGTGAGCGCTACATTTCGCGCAGCCGTTCGGTCCAGAAAAACCCGACACAAGACATTTTTGATCAAATCAATGCCAAGTTCAAGGCGATTTACGACGAAAACCCAGCAAAACTCAAGGACGTTGCGTTTTTGAAACAAAATGCCGGTTTTACCGGAGAAGTCTTTTTGGGGCATTTGCGCTACGGTACCTATGGCCGCAACTCCATTGAAAGTTGCCACCCGTTTTTGCGTCAGTCCAACTGGATGACCCGCAATTTAGTCGTTGCCGGCAACTTCAACCTCACCAACGTAGACGAACTTTTTGAAGTCTTGGTTGAGCTCGGACAACATCCAAAAGAAAAGTCGGACACCGTTACGGTCATGGAAAAAATCGGCCATTTCTTAGATGTCGAAAACGACGAACTTTACGCCCACTACAAAGCATTGGGTTACGGCAAAACTGAAATTTACGCCCGTATTCAGGACGAAATCAAAATCGATAAAATTCTCAAAAAAGCATCCGAACGCTGGGACGGCGGTTACGCAATGGCGGGGCTTTTGGGCCATGGCAGTGCCTTTGTACTCAGAGACCCAAGCGGTATTCGCCCTGCGTTTTGGTACGAAGACGACGAGATTTGCGTGGTAGCCTCGGAGCGCCCAGTGATCCAAACAGCCTTCAACCTCAAAGAAGAAGACATCCAAGAACTCAAGCCAGGCCATGCGCTCATCATCGAGAAAAAAGGTCAGGTCAAAGAAATCCAAATCAATGCGCCACGCGAGCTCAAGCAATGTTCTTTTGAGCGCATTTATTTCTCACGAGGCTCCGATGCCGACATCTACAAAGAACGCAAGGCACTCGGCCGTCTGATTGTCAAAGATGTACTCGACAGCGTTGGCCACGACTACGACAACAGCGTCTTTTCGTTCATCCCCAACACCGCCGAAGTCTCTTTCTACGGCCTCATCAAAGGCTTGGAAGAAGCACTCAACCAAGACAAACTCGAACAAATCCAAGCGCTCGGCACCAACGCCAGCCCTGAGGCGCTCAGCGAAATCATCAACAGACGCGCGCGCATCGAAAAGATAGCCATCAAAGACGCCAAGTTGCGCACGTTCATTACCCAAGACGACTCCCGCGACGACCTCGTGGCCCACGTCTACGACATTACCTACGGCTCTGTACGCCGCGGCACCGACAACCTCATCGTGATCGACGACAGCATTGTACGAGGCACCACTTTGCGTCAGAGTATCCTGCGCATTCTCGATCGCCTAGGTCCTAAAAAAGTGGTAGTGGTTTCATCCGCACCGCAAATCCGTTACCCCGACTGCTACGGCATCGACATGGCCAAAATGGGAGACTTCATCGCCTTCGAAGCAGCCATCGCTCTGTTGCGCGAACGCGGACAAGCCAACCTCATCGACGAAGTATACAAAGCCGCACTCGAACAAGCACTCCTTCCTAAAGAACAAGCCAAAAACGTCGTGCAACGCATCTACGCGCCCTTCACAGACAAAGAAATCTCTGCACAAATTGCCAAAATGCTCACACCAGTCGGCATGCAAGCCGAGGTCGAAATCATTTACCAAAGTGTCGAAAACCTCCATATCGCTTGCCCCAACCACACCGGAGACTGGTACTTCACTGGCAACTACCCTACCCCTGGCGGCAATAAAGTCGTGAACCGCGCCTTCATCAACTGGATGGAAAAGCGCAATGAGCGGGCTTATTAAGAAACGACAAGTTTATTTGGTATTTTAACTTGCATTTTGAAAACCTGGCTTTCAATTTGTTCTTTCAATTGTTGGTTATCTTTCAAAAAGAATTGCAAAGCCTCATTCAAGGATGCACTCGACGCAATTTGCCTGGCCAGCCCTAAATCAATAAACTGCTGCGCCTCCGGAAACTTCTCGTGCTTCGGGCCAAATAAAACCGGCAAGCCATAGGCCGCAGGCTCCAAAATATTGTGCAAACTGCCGCTAAAGCCGCCGCCAATGAGAGCTACACTTCCGTACTGATACGCCGCACTGAGGTGGCCAATGGTGTCGAGGATGAAGACATTAGACGTTTCTGAATGTTGGTCTGGGTTGGAATAGCGCAGGGCCTCTGGAAATAAATTAAATAGTTTAGCCAGATGAGCCGCCGACAAATCATGCGGAGCAATCAAAACTTTCAATTTGAGCTTTGTCCAGATTTCCTTGTGGTTCTCCATGAAGTCAAACAAGATTTTTTCTTCCGCTGGCCAACTACTTCCCAAAATCAGCAGCGGATCCGAGCCTTTAAACGCTGCAATAATGGCATTGGGTCGGGCTGTTGCTTTGGCCTTCAAGACCCGATTGAAGCGCAGATCGCCCAGGAGCTCGATTTTTTCTGGACCGATACCCGCCTTTAACAGTAATTTTTTGCTCTGCTCATTTTGAACACCAAAGTAGCTCACGCGCTGTAACGCTTTTCTGAAATAGCCCCCATACCACTTGAAATACACTTGCGAAGGGCGCAACAAAGTCGAAACCGAAAAGACCTGCAATTTTGATCTTTGCGCAGCAGCCAACATCTGCGGCCAAAATTCATATTTCAATAAATACAAGCGATCTGCCTGCACCGCGCAGAGCAAACGTTTCATTTGAAAAGGTGTGTCAGCAGGAAGATAAAAAACCGCGTGCGGCACAAAACCACGCTTGTGAAAATGCTGCATACCCGATGGCGAATAAAAACTCACGACAATCTCCACACGCGGATCTGCCGCTATACAAGCCTCGATTACAGGTAAGGCCATGTCGTATTCGCCCAAAGACGCGCAGTGGAACCAGTATCTTTTGTGGGTGGTTTTTGGATGCTTACTTAAGATTTCAAAGGTCTGTTTTCTTCCGTCTATCAAAAGCTTGGCTTTGGGATGCCAAAGTGCTGCAAACTTTAGGAGCAAGTTGTAGATGGCAAGCAGAAAGGAGTAGAAAAAACCCATGAATGCACGAAATTAATCGAATTGGATGGAAATTTGAACTTTGCCCCCTAATCCCTTCTCGACAATTTCGTAAAGCGTTTTGAGCGTCATATTACTTCCATCGTTTTCGAGCCTTGAAATAAAGGTTCTTTTCTTTTCAACTAATTGAGCCAGCTGTTCCTGAGTTAACATTTTCTCTTCACGCGCCTTACGGAGTAACAATCCGATTTTAAAAGATTCAAAATCTCGTTCTAGGTTGTCTCTTCTTTCAGAACCAACCTCACCATATACATCGTCCTTAATTTCTTTCCAGGAAATCAATTTATTTTCTTGATTTGTCTTCATGATACCTTTTCATTAAATCCGTAGGCAACAACTTCTCGAATCTTCATACAAAGATATTAAATGTAACTTATAAGTTTCTTTCTAATGGAAATAAATTTCCTTATTCAGATAAAACGAAAGAATTCAAGTAATATGTATATGAGATAGATGCCTCTAGTTTTTGAGAATTTTTGCAGTTTTAATTCGATTTTTTGTTAAAGTATCATCAATTATAATAAAACTCCCTCGGTTCTGCCGAATAAAAAGGAATGTACCAACCTACTCTGAAACCGGTCTGAAGATCGAGGCGGCGGGCGGTGGAAACGGGTATGTCTGGTTGGTCAAAGTTGATGGTGCGGCGGTTGTAGGTGAAGCCCTGCTGAAAATAAAGGCCG
Source organism: Bacteroidota bacterium (assembly GCA_041168605.1). Taxonomy (GTDB): domain Bacteria; phylum Bacteroidota; class Bacteroidia; order Flavobacteriales_D; family Crocinitomicaceae; genus UBA952. The sequence goes on from JBEEKN010000002.1 coordinate 90,832, forward strand.
GCATAGAAACTGGCCGAACCGCGGTTGTTCAAAAAGGAGTAGCCCACAAATTGTTGGAGGTTGATGCCCGTGCTGAGGCGGTCGTAACCTTTTTTGTAGTCGAGCTCAATTTGGGGCACGACGTTGTCGTTGGTTTCGATGCGCAAGCGGTGCAGCATGTAGCCGCCGCTGAGTTGTACCAAAATGCCGCTGTTGCGGTTGGTCTGATTCAACGGGAATAACCTACCGACATAAGCATTGGCATGCACGCCGCGCGGATACACAAGCACAGAGCCTGGCAACCCGAGGTCGTTGGTGATGTTGCCGGCACCGTCTACTAAATGATCAAATAAGCCGGTGAGGCGCACGTTGTCTGAGAACCAAAAATCAGACTCTAGGCCCAAACTCCAGTTGTTCTTAAACTTGTAGCCTGCCGTGAGGCCCACCCGATTGAAATAACCATAGCGCTCAGCGAGGTCACCACCTGAAAACGCGCCGCCGTAATGGATGCCGACAACAGGTAGAGCGAGCGCTTCTGAGCCGGAGACTTGGGCATGAGACAGGTTGGAACCAAAAATAAGGAGAAGAAGGGAAAGGAGGTGTTTGGTTTGCATGGCGTGAGTTTCGAATTGAAAATACGATATTCTGCGGTTACAACCGCAAAATATGGTGTTTTTTTGCGGTTACAATCTCAAGATATGGTGTTTTTGACTAGATCCTTGTTGTATCGTTTGTAGCACATAGCTACCACTCGGAAGATGTGATAAATCTAATTCATGCTTGGTTTGGGTGGCTTTTGGTGAACTTTGCCACACACATACACCGCGCAAATCATAGATAGCAATGTAGCTAATGCCTGTGCCATCAAGCGTCAGGAAATCAGTAAAAGGGTTGGGGGCAATTTGTAACTTGTGTGAAGCAGTTGCATCGAGGCCGAGTTCTGTATCGACAAAGAAAGAATCCGCTACAAAACACCCATTTTGGTCATTGACCACCACAGCATACCAGCCGGGGCTGAGACCCGATAAATCTTGGGTATCACTTCCATCTGACCAAGCATAAAAGTAAGGGCTTGAGGTGCCGCTCGGCGTGAGGTCAATGGCGCCATCTTGGCCAAATAATTCTGGACTGATCAGCGCGCTTAAGAGCAGACTTTGTTGAACACCTACGTAAATACTATCGACAACAATGCAATTCATAGCGTCGCTTACCTCATAATGGATGTACCCAGAAGACAAACCAATGAGGCTATCTGTATTTTCTAGGAATCCCGGCCAGGCAAAAAAATAGGGTTGCATGCCGTTGGCTACAGTGAGGTAAACACTGCCCGATTGCACGCCATTGCATATAGTTGGCAAAGAAAGGGCCGTGACGTTTAATGTAGAGGAATCAATTTGATACACGAGGCTATCTGCGCAGCCGATACTATCTGTAACTACCATTTGATATGAACCCGCTGATAAGTTGCTTGGATTGAACGTACTTTGGAGTTGGCCATTCAGGTACAATTGATAGGGTTGTACACCCTCTTGAGCAACGACATTGAGTTGACCCGTATTGGTTTCCGCACAAATGAGTGAAGTCCCGGTGGCGCTTGCCTCGAGCAATGAAAGCGTGGGAACGTTCACTTCTGCGGTGTCTAGGCATCCTAAATTGTCAAAAATATAGGCAGCGTAAGTACCCGATCCGATATTTTGAAGATTGGATCCGGTTTGGCCGCTATTCCAAGAGATCAAATACGGTACTTGGCCACCTGTTATCGTTAAAGAAATTTGCCCATCCGTGAAGCCTAAGCAAGAAACAGGCGTCGTTTGTGCCGCAACACTTGTTTGAGAAATACTCGTGGGTGCATAAGAGATGTTGTCCACACAATTTTGTGCGTCGGTCACCACCAAAGTTTGAGAAGCGGTACCAACACCAATGAGTGTGGGAGCGGTTTGTGCATAAGTTGGCCACAGGTAAGTATATGGGGCTGTTCCTCCCTGGCCTTGGCCTTGCAACATTCCATTCTGGGAGTAGACGCAAGTTGGCGCTTGTAGCACTTGTACTTGTGCCACGAGTGGCATTGGCTCTGCAATGAAAAGCACTAAACTGTCTATACAATTTTGAGCGTCGGTCACGACACAAAGTTGTGGGCCTGCACTGAGGCCGGTTTGTTGATTTGCGGCGCTGGCGAGCGCTGGCCAATTGTAAGTATACGGCGCCGTGCCGCCAGAAGCCACAACACTTGCATTGCCATTTGCGCCACCAGCACAGCTCACCGAGGTTATACTTTGGATATTGAGCAAAAGTGACGAAGGTGCAATGAGTGGCAACACAAGGGTAGCCACACAGGCATTGGTATCGGTAACCGTACAGACATACGTACCTGCTGCTAAATTAGCTATATTCAAGCTTCCTTGACCAATGCTCGGCGCTGGTGACCACACAATACTTTGCAAAGCCGCGGCATCGAGAACCGCTACTGAAAGCGCACCATTTTGCGCATCGTGGCAGGTAGGAGCACTTTGCGCACCTGCGCTCAGTTGGGGTCCGTTAACATTAGGAACCGAAAAACTTTGACTCAAATTACAGCCCAAACTATCGGTAAGCAGGAGTTGATAGGAGCCTGCCAGCACATTTGTGATACTTGAACCCACTTGGTTGTTGTTCCAAACTGCTTGCAATGGGCCTGTACCGCCTGAAAACACAACAGAAAGACCGCCATTGGGCTGGCCACAGAATGCAGCCTGACTACTGAGCAAACTCATTTGTAAAATGGGTGGATCTTGAAGCGTATGTGTTAGCTGTGTTTGACATGAATTGGCGTCAGTGAGCGTACAGATATAAGTTCCGGCAGCTAAAGACTGTATATGGGTTTGGGTAGACTGAAGCGGAAGCCATTGATAGGTGTAAGGTGCTGTGCCGCCCGTGCCTCCAACAGTGAGTTGGCCATTTGCTTGGCCAAAACAGGTTGGGTTTTGTGCGTTCAGGAGTTGGGCTTGTAAAGCAGTTGGTTCGGTAATGGTGGTATTGAGGGTCGCGACACAAGCATTTTGATCTTGGGCTTGAACCAAATAAGTGCCCGAAGCTAGGTTGGTGAGTTGTTGGTTGGTAAGTCCTGAAGCCGGCCACAAATAGGTATATGTTCCGGTTCCGCCACTAGCCAAAACACTTACAGATCCGTTATTGGCGCCCGCACAACTGCCATTGACAAGCGATAACACACTAAGTTGCAGCAAAGACGGTTGGGTAATGGTAGTTGATGTACTTGCTGTACAATTATTGGCATCTGTTACATTGGCTAGGTAGGTGCCTGCGGGCAAGCCTGTTTGTAGCAAAGAATCTTCGAGTAAACTCGGCCATGAGATGGCAAAGGGCCCTACTCCACCAGAGATGCTGAGTTGTATACTTGCAGCGCTGTCTCCAAAACAAAGGTTAGGTTGGGTTATTTGAGCGCTTAGCTGTAAAACCTGAGGTTGTGTGAGCGCAATAGTTTGTTGCGCTGTACAATTATTGGCATCTGTGAGCTGTACTGTATAACTACCCGCTGGCAAATTTGCAAAACTTGGGCCTTGAAGCGAGAGCGCAGGAAGCTGAATTTGATAGGGTGCCAAACCATTGCTGCCACTGCTATAAATGGCACCCGAGCTATTGCCAAAGCAGGCAATATTCAAAAGACTGTCTATGTTCAGGACCGGAGCTGCACTTTGTAAATTCAGTGTTGCCGAAAAATTGAGCTGGCAATTATTTTCATCTTGTATAGAACAGCTGTAGGTACCCGGTGAAAGGTTGGAGATGGTTGAAAGATTCGGTGCAGCAGGAGTCCAAGTGTAGGTGATTTGACCCGAAAAACCAGTAGGTGCAAATGCAATGCTGCCGTTGTTTTGTCCGCAAGTGGCTTGCTGGATCTGCTCATTGAGCGCCAAAGGCAAACAAGGTTTAAAAACGGGTGTAATGGCTAATGCCACAAACTGATTGAATTGTTCGAGTGGTGACCAAGTGCTGGCGCCATACGGGTTTTGGTTCCAACGCCTAAAAGCATTGTTGGGTTGATAATACAAAGAACTACTCCCCAACTGCAAATTACCCGCCTGCTCTGTTATTCCAATAAAATAAGTGCCGGGACTTAAGCTCAATGCGCCAGTAGTAAATGGCAAGCTCAAGGTAACGCCGTTCGTGTTGTGTGCGGTGGTGGTTGTGAAGTTGGCACTTTGCGCAAGCGGCGCGCCGGTAGGAACACCTTGGGCCGTACACGCATAGATTTCTATCCGCACTGGCTGATTGGCGGGCGTGCCCGGGCGCAGCACAAAACGTACAGAATCCAAAATGTCGGCAAAAGGCAACTGGAAGTTCTGTCCTACGATACCGTTGTCATATGCGCTGGTGATGTTGTTGCCAATCCCTACTCCGCCACCAACACCTACATGCTCGGCGAGCCGATTGGTACTACGCTCAAAAGTAGTGCTGACCAAATTGTTAATGGGCTGCGCATCGCCGGGACACAGCACTTCATAATCAATGGTGTAGCTACCCACCTGAGCGATCAAAAAGGAAGGGACCTCAAGGGTATCTAGCTGATTTGCCGTCAAGGTATATGCCTGACTCGTGGCGGTGTAAACCACTTGCTGGGCCGCGTTTTTGACCGTTACTTTGAGCTGTATGGCACCCGTGGTGGAGGCACCATTGTTTTGCGCACGTAAACTAAAATTGAGGGCGGTGCCGTTCGGGTGCTGACGCGTAGAAACGTTTGTATACACCCCTCCCGGATTTTGATGATCCACGATGGCAATATCAACTGCCGGGTCTGGACCAAATTTCGGCCTGAGCATGAACACATAATTGAGGCTGTATGCTTCCATCGCGTTCCAGCCGCCAGATCCCACTCTGATGTAACTCGCTTGTGTCCTGAACTGCCCGGTGGCACATCCTACCGGAAATGGTGTGGTGCCGCTTTTGTAAATACCCATGACGTAAGTACCCGGAACGAGAGTCATGGCGCTCGGCAGGTTATAGGTTTGCCAACCTGCTCCGCTCGCTAAAATCGCTGGCGACTCCCAAAACGGGCTGGTGTCAATAACGCCACCCTGCACGTTGTAGAGCTGAATGTGATAGTTTTGAGTGGTTGACGGACTCTGTAAATAATAGCGAAAGCCTGTGAGGTTGTCGCTACCATTGATTGTGAAACGCGTAGCTTGCACGTAATCTGAGGTGGTACTCCAGTTGAGCGCTGCGTTGTAGGTGCCGTTGTCGCGGGCAAGGTAATTGTAATCTAAAACAAGCGTTTGAACCAGCTGATCATTGGCGCCCACGGCGTCTAGTTGTGGTTGGGTTTTGGTGTACTTGATTTGGTATGTTTTGCTGATGCTTAAAACAGGTGCCCATGTACCCGCTACAAAATCTAACTCCGCCCCCACATTCAAGGTTTGAGGATTACTGGTAAAAGTGGCAATCGGCGCACTTGTGTTGGGCAATTCATAAACTTCAACGAGAAGTGAAACAGACGTAAGAGCGGCAGCCGAATAGTTTTTGAGCCGAGCACCGAGTTGAATACCGCTAGAGGCTTGAGAAATAGGGATGCGCGTATACGGGTTGAGCACGCTCATGACACCGATGTCGTTGTTGTTAGGCAAGGCTGAATACGTAAAACTCCAGGTAAAGCTGGTGTTTTCCCAGTAGTTGTCCCACTCAAAATAGTAAGTTACACCAGCCAATAAAATGAGGTTTTGGATACGTGAAGCATATTCACTCGCCCCCGTGGAAATACAACCCGCAAAATCGTCGTTGCTGGCTACTGCTTGTAGGCTCCCACAGGCCCCGGACCAGATCCATAAGCGCGTGTCTGAACCACCTGCGCAAGAACTAATTTGCAACATTCCACTGGTTGTAGGCGTGTATTTATACCAACGCGCAGCGGTGGCGCCAGGTTGAGTGGCACCCGTACCCGTCAAAACGCCACTCGTAAAGGTAGCAGGAGCGGTGAGGATGGTGGCTGTGGCACATGTTGTTTGTAAAAAAGCAACGCTTGGTAAAAAGAATAAACAAAAGAGCTGCAGTGCCTTCATAATTGATGGTTTGTGGCCTTAAAGTTACGCTATATTCAGAAAAGTCAGCATCTTTGTAAGATAATACATACTTATGGCTACCATTGATTTTACTGAAACTTTAGCCACGCTGCGCCCCCTTCAACAGCAGTTTGTCCTGAGGCAAATTGGCGACCAAGCACTGCTCTATCCAGTCGTTACAAACGTGGCTGCGCTTTCCGAATACGTCACACTCAATGAACTCGGCCTTTCTTTATGGCAACAACTGATCGTAGAAGAAAAAACACCCGAAGAGGTCTTCGCTGGTATTTTAGCTGAGTACGACTGCAGTCAAGAAGAATTACATGCAGATAGCGCCGCTTTTTTCAAAGAACTCAGTGCGTTTATGCACCAACAACACTGACATGAACCCGCGTTTCACCCTGCAAATTGCCGATCTGTACTTTACCCTTAGCGCAGCAAGCGAACACAAAATACTATTAGACAACGGCATGGCTGGCTTTGTCAGTGAAAGCACAGCGCCAAATGCATGGCAAATCTTTGCGCATTCCATTGTAAACGCCCCCGACACCCAACAATACACGCAAGTCTACGAGGCCGTTCAGGCCGACGGCCAAACACTTTGGCAAATAGCCGAAAACCCCTCAGGTCACAAACTCTTGCGCTGCAAACGCGCAGACCAATCCCCCTTACAAGAAAGCCACTTGGTTTTTTACTATCCTTCCAACAAACAAATAGACATCTACAGCCGCGCTATTGACGACCAACAAGAGATACTAGAACCCCTAGCCTATCCGGTTGCCCCATTGCTTTGGCACATCGCTATTCAAGGACAAGAAGCCTTCATGCTACATGGTTCGGCGGTTATTCACGAAGGTCGAGCACTGATTTTTACAGGTTTCAGCGGTCGCGGAAAGTCTACCATGGCCGGTTTGTGGCAAGCTGCTGGGCACACCTGCATCAACGACGACCGACTCATTCTTCGTTTCCAAGAAGGCCAATGGTGGGTTTACAATACCCCTATGCACTACGAAGACAGCTCTAAAAAGGCCCCATTAAAAGCAATTTTTGCCATCAGCCACGGTCAAAAAAATGAAATGATCGCTCAAAACCATTTCGACGCGCTGCAAGCAGTTTTACCCAATTGTATTCAGCACGGCTACGACGCCCGTGAAATTGATGCCCGTCTTACAACCGTAGAAAAACTCTGCCAAAGCGTTTCGGTTTATCGCTTGCCTTTTGTGCCAACCCAAGATATTGTCACGCACATCAAAGCGCATGTCTGAGCAATTTAGTGTAGAACTACAGTTGGTGTTCGCCTTGAGCCATCCAGAAGGGCTCCAATTGGAACAAGCCAACGCGCTTTGCAACACAAAAATCAATTGGCCGCGTTTCATTGCCATTTGCCACCGCCAGCACGTCAGTGGGTTTATCCATGCGCGCTTGGCTGAATATCCTGACCTCCCCTTACCGCAAAACGTTCTGCAAGCTTTAAGCGCCTATGCCGGTAAAACGACCGCAAGAAATTTGTTTATGCTTGGCGCATTTGAGCAGCTCAACGCAGCTTTTGCTCAAGCTCAAATTCAGATGGTGGCCTTCAAAGGCATCGACTACATAGAGCGCATATATACTAGCATAGACCAACGCTTTTTATCGGATTTAGACTTACTTGTAAATCAAAAGGATTTAGCAGCAGCGCGCGCCCTGCTCGAATCGATGGGCTATAATTGCATCGAAAACATCCGGCAATCTCGTTTTCACGAAAAACGCTATGGTTATATTCACGCACCACTACAATGCCAAAAAGGAGGTGTTTCAATAGACCTTCATATTCGATTGGGCAAAGAGCATATGCACATCAACGAGCAAGTATGGCAAGAAATTCAACCAAAGCAAAGGCACTTTGTCATGAAACCAGCTTTTGCCTTGCTCTATCACAGCTACCACTTGAACAAACATGTCTATGGCCATGGCTTTAAATTGAGCCAGCTACATGAATTCGTCAGCCTATATAACAAATGCAGTGAAATAGAAAAACAACAGGTATGGCAGCTTGCCGCTGCAATAAATGGAAGCCATTGGCTCGTGAACAGCAACGCCCTACTTCTGTATTTCTATCAAACTGACATAGCACATCCATTTGATGATCAACAAAAGCAGACCCAAATAGAGGACAATATTTTAAATTGGATTGAAAAAGAAGAAGTGGCCAAAAATCTAGAAACCCTCAAGTCTTTGAACCCACCTGAATGGTTGGCCTTCGGATTCTTTCAAGTCTTTCCGACCAAGAACTACCTCAACCAATGGCACGCCAACGGCCAAAAACAAAACAGCTATTTCAAGCTTTGGCTGATTCGCGCTTTCAAGATGGCAAGCCAAATATACACTCGTCTCACCAAACGCGCATAAAAGCGGTAATAAAGCGTCAAAAACAATTTCTTTTGATAGGACCTGGCTAGCCGCCACTCGGTATCCGACTTGCGCACCATTTCTAGCACGCCCAATACCTGATCAAATGCAACAGGCTCATCCCAAAAAGCATTGGCATCTCCTTTACACAACAACTTCCCATCTTGAACAGCATGCACCCGATGCAAAACTGCTTTCTTTGGCCCAACAAAAAAGGCGACAACGTCGCCTTTTTGAATTTCAATCTGTACTGCAGGCTTCAACAAAACACGCTCACCAGGTCTTAGCACCGGGAACATGCTGTATCCACTTACTACATGCTCAGAGAGCATTAGCGGATGAGGAACTTTCCAACACTTTCTATAAAACCTGCACCTGGATCTCCAGGGGCTACAGATAACATAGTTAAACTAAGCTCTGCATCTACTTTAACTAAAGCAATAGTAGGGCGTTTGTAAATCTTTTTAGTTGTATTAATCATTAGAGTTTTCATTGTTTTATTTATTGAAAAAATACCTTTTTCTTTTCGACAGTTAGACCATTGCTAACTTCTATAATGTAGATGCCTTGACCATGGCTAATTTGAAAATCAAAAGTATTGCCATCACTGTAGAAAGATTCCAATACTTTCCCATTGATATCTACTACTCTGACAAAACTCGAAGTATTTTCGTCAACTTGCGTTAATTCCACTGATACTTTTCCAGTTGATGTAGAATTGATTTCAATTTGTGCATTTTGAGATTCGGATACGAGGTCTTCAAGTGCCGAAGGACCGGTAACATTAGAAATTGTTAATGGTAAATGGAAGTGTAAAACAAAACGATTTTGTAGCACTCCAGAATTCGCATAGAATTGGTAGCTACCATCTAACGTTAAATCTTTCATTTCACCATTCAATTTATCTTCAAGGAAAACAACACCATTCTCCAATTGCAACTCAACTAAGTCAAATGTATACCATCCAACACCTGGACATTCCACGGTCAATGGCATAGATACCTTAGACTTATTGTTTTTTAATGTATTTATGGCAAGCTTTTTACCTGAATTAGGCGCATATAATTGTACTACTCCGGAAGTAAACATTTTTTCAGAATCATAGGATTCAAATGCATTAGTTGCATTTGCAGATAGCGCTGCGACAATTTGGTCTTTTTGCTCACCGTAGGAAATGTTTAACCTAGCAAGAGCTGTTATAGGTGAAGTTGATCTAAGCTGGCCTGCACCTGCAGGATTAGCTTCAGACATTCCATAATTGTATGCAACACTACCAGTACCGTTATTATTAACTCTTACCCAAAACCCTTGCATGGGAGCAATCCATTTTAAGAGGTTATTAATCTCTGTTGTGTTGCCATTTAGAGCTGCTATTTGCCAGCCTAAACCTGTCCCTATTCCTGATGCTGCATTATAAGTATCAAATACCATTGTGGATACCCCACCTGCTGAAGATGTATTCGATCTAACCCACATGGAACTTACCATATTGACAGTACCAGTGTTTTGAGTTAAAATTTGATCAGCATCTAAGTAAGCAGTATAAGGATTAGATAACAAATGATATCCAGCCATAGTTCCCGAACCTGTACGAGTTAATCCTGTATGTGAAATTGCACTTGAAATAAAAGGACCAGTTACGTTTACATCTAGTGTGGTGTTCCCTAAATTTCGATACACGTAACCATTGCCTGGTATAAGCGTTGTGCCTGAACTATATATCGGGGCAATATAACCGTTAGTAGCATTAGCTGTTTCATTCCAAGACCACATTTGAGTACCTGTAGGGTTGTTGGTTGATGCTACCGATCCAAAATCAGTACGCACAGTATTCGAGGTTGTAGGACCTACATACCAATATCTTGACGGGCTAAATGTCTCAGAGTACTTATAAGTACCGGGACATGATCCATCAACTTTGGAACCTATTTTGATGGTTCCGCCATTTACTACCTGCACAATACCTCCATTGGTCAAAACATTAGTGATATTCACACGACCGGTTTCGGTAATCACTAATTGTCCACCACACTCAATCGTAACATTCGTAAAATCATAAGAACCATCTACATAAACCGTAACCCCATTCGGAATTGATGGTGTAGATGGAACACCGCCACACCAGTTCAATGGATTTGACAGGTCATATGATTGAACACCATTTATCAAAGTGGTACCCGCTGCACCTATCCAACCTCCACTTACAATATTAACCGCGCCTGTAATTGAATAGGCGGTACAAGAACCATTTGTAACCAAACCACGGTAATAGGTAGTTTGTGTTAAAACACCAGGTTCATATGTTACTCCTGTTGCACCAACTATAGTTTGAAAATTATTATTATCAGTTGAAGACTGCCATTGAATTGAACCTCCATGACCAGCAATATGTAGTTGACTAACTGATTCGCCTGAACAATATGAACCAGTTCCGTAAACTTGACCACCAGAGTTTTGTGAATCAACATTAACTGTAACTTGAGCTGTGCTGGTACAACCATTGTTATTTGTACCTGTAACCGTATATGTTGTTGTTGAGCTTGGACTCACTGAAGCAGTAGTGGTATTCGAACCATTAGACCAAGAATAAGTGTTAGCACCTCCAGCCGTTAGCGTAACACTGGTATTTGCACTTGAACAAATAGATGAAGAACTAGATGTTGCTGTCACAGTTGGAGAAGAAACAACTTCAACTGAAACTTCATCCGTATTACTACAACCATTAACGTCTGTGCCCATTAATGTATATGTGTTGGAAGTTGAAGCTGTAAATGTGTAAGTAGCAGTATTAGGTGTGCCGCCAATCCAATTGTAATTTACTGCCCCTGAGCCAGATAATGTCACGCTTGTGCCAGAGCAAACGGTCTGATTGGAACCTGCGTTAACTGTAGGAAGTGCATTTACAGTTACAGTTACTTGTTGCGTTGTTGAACATCCATTTGTTCCAGTACCAATGTAGGAATAAGTTGTAGTAGTTGAAGGTGAAACATTAATTGTTGCGGTAGATGCACCTGTACTCCAGTTGTGATAGATGGAATTTACACCACTTGGCGAGTTCAATATAGTAAGATCTGTATTTTGACCTAAACAAATTGATGTATTTCCTTGGAAAGTATAGCTAGGTAAATCATTTACTGTTACCATTATTTCGTCTGTATTTGAACATCCATTGATATCAGTACCTGTAACCGTATATGTTGTAGTTGAAGTCGGACTAACAGAAGCCGGGTTAGTGTTATTTGACCAGCTGTACGTACTCGCTCCAACAGCGCTCAACGTTGTACTGGTACCGCTACAAATAGAAGCCTGACCAGCAGATGCGGTTACATTTGGTAAAGCATTGACAGTAATAGAGATATCATCGGTATTTACACACCCGTTCAAGTCAGTTCCTGTAACTGTATATGTAATACTACTTGTCGGGTTAACCGAAATTATGGCTGTGGTCTCATTATTTGACCAAGAATATGTATCGGCTCCACTTGCGGTAAGTTGCAAACTAGCACCTGCACAGATGGTAGATTGATTCGTAGATGCTGTCACAATTGGTAACGAATTAATAGTTACAGTCAATTCATTTGAAGGAACAGATTTAACCGTTTCACCAGACAATACATAACATACCACATAATTTGTTCCATTAACAAGAGGAGACGATAACGTTAGTTGGGTACTCAAATCGGTAGATTCAAACCATTGATATTCGTATTGCGGATCAAAATTTGCCGAATTTAAGCTTTGTAAATCAGCGATAGTTGCACTGCCACAAAAAGTAGCAGACGAACTAATCGATGGAGTAGCATATTTGTGCATAGGTATGCTGAACTCAATATATTTGGTGTTGTCATTTGCGTAGCAGGTAGAATAACCTACATAATAGAACACACCAGACTCTCCTTCCGCTAGATAATCAGAAGCATCTTGAGCAGTAACATGATGAAGCGTGAGCCCTTCAGGAACTTCATCGAATTGATAAAAAGGTGCCGGAGAATAAGCAATCGCTTGCGTAGGGCTTGTTACTTGAGGATCGAATTGTTGTGTAGAAGACGGTAAGAAATAACCAAATATTGACTGTGAAGATGCCGCACCATCCACGCTGATGTCAAAATCTACGGCGTCGTTTTGAGAATTAAAGAATAATCCTTGCGGAACTGAACTGCTGGCATCGAAATGTAGTTCAGGAGTTTTATAAATGCTAATTTTAGTTAAATACTCATAGCTAGCTCCTTCAGCTTGCCACAAGGTATCGTTTCCAATTTGATAGCCTCGCTTATAATAAACATAAGGATCAGGCATAGTTGTTGGATCATTAGGATCCGTATACAAAATAGATAAATTTTCGTTAGAAGGATCTGTTATCAATTGAAAATTACCATCTAAATCTTTATAATAATAGGCATAAACATATGGGAACGCCTGTGCTGTCCATCTGGTAGGAGCTACTTCAGAGAATGTTATTCCCGATAAACCACAATAATACTTTTCTCCATCTCCCGTTAAAGAGTAGTATTTAGGGTATACACTTAAAACTAGCGGAGATATACTATAGTAGAAGAAAAAAGAAGTCCCCGTTCCAGTAAGGCTCGAATTGTAGGTATAGGCCCACGCGTAGTAAACACCAGGATTTGTAAATGTGATATCGGTCGAACTATTAGCTAATGAAACACTTGGCTCATTGGTCGCACCTTTTCTCAATGAAGGACAATTTGCGCTTGTAGGTTCAGCAGATGTTAAATCATATGCCCAAGTCGATGCAGCAAAAGTTGAATTTAAACCAGACACATATGTCCTAGAAGCTGAAGCGGACAGACCGCTAAAAGGATTTACATTTGTAGAAGTAAATACATAACCACGTTTCATGTTTGTGGAATGACTTCTCGAAAAGTTTGTAACTACTGTAGAATTATTTGAAGTAAGCGTTGCATTTAAAGTAACCGTAAAGTTCGATTCTGAAAGTGGTGTTGAAGATATATTATTTGGTGCAGAAAGGACATTTAGTGCACTCTGAGCCATCCCGAGAGATGTAATTAAAAACAGAGAAACAAATAATAATAACAAATTTTTCATAAATAATAAGATAACAGTAAGTTAAAATCAAAAAAAGACTTCCTGCGCTAGGAGGATTGATTTAAGTGCAAAAGTAATTTAAAAATGTACAAATAGCAAGTGTAATAAATTAATTAACATATTGATATAAACGAGATCGAATAGATTCGGTAATATACCTCAATTGTTCGTCATCCATTTCGGTGTGGATTGGGAGAGAAATGACGTGATCGCATAGCCATTCTGTTTGTGGAAGGGATAGGTTTCCGAGGTTGAAGGCGGAGAACATTTTTTGTTTGTGGGCCGGGACTGGGTAGTAAATCATGCTGGGAATACCTGCTTCTTGCAGGTGTGCTTGAAGGCCAGCACGATCGGCATTTTCGAGTATGAGGGTGTATTGGTGGAAGACATGGCGTGAGTCGGGACTACGGAACGGAATACGAACACCTGGGAGTGCGGCAAAGGCGGCGTCATAGACTGCCGCTAATTCACGACGGGCATCGATATAAGAATCTAGGTGGCGGAGCTTAACCTCGAGTACAGCCGCTTGGAGGGTATCTAAGCGCGAGTTGCAACCAACGGTTTCGTGTATATATTTATGTTTTTGGCCGTGGTTTGCAATCATTCGTATACGCTCCGCAAGCGCAGCATCTTTGGTTATAATTGCGCCTCCGTCACCGAAGCAACCCAAATTTTTAGAGGGGAAGAAACTAGTGCAGCCTATATGGCCAATGCTACCAGTTTTGACCTTGCGACCATCGGCGAGGTGATAGTCGGCTCCAATGGCTTGTGCATTGTCTTCAACAACAAATAGATTGTGTTTAGCTGCAATGGCCATGATGGCATTCATGTCGGCTGCTTGACCATAAAGATGCACTGGCACAACGGCTTTGGTGCGAGGCGTAATTGCCGCCTCAATGGCTTTGACATCGATGCAGAAAGTTTGAGGATTGACCTCTACAAACACAGGTGTGAGACCCAAAAGCGCAATGACTTCTGTAGTGGCTATGTAGGTAAAACTCGGGGTAATGACTTCATCGCCAGGCTTAAGACCGAGTGCCATGAGTGCAATTTGAAGCGCGTCGGTACCATTTGCACACGTAATAACGTGTTCTGCACCGTGAAATTGAGCAAGAGCTGTGGCAAATCGTGCTACTTGAGGGCCTTGGATAAATGCCGCGCTTTCTATCACTTCCTGAATGGCTTCATCAATGGAAGGCTTGATTTTCTCGTATTGTCGATGGAGGTCGACCATTTGTATTTTTCTCATATCTCAAAAAAAAAGGCGATCGATGACCGCCTTTTGAATAGGTTGTGAAAGGAATTATCGGACGATTGAGAAAGCAACACGGCGATTGGCTGCATGTATTTCTTGAGTAACCCCCTCGTACTTTACTTGCTTAGCTCCTTTGTAAGTCACAGTGAGACGCGAACGATCAACACCTTTAGTTGCAAGATAAGTAAGACATGCTTTGACGCGCGCTTCAGACAAACGCAAGTTGATGTCTTCAGGGCCGTTGATATCTGCATGACCCGATAATTCAATTTTTACCTCAGGATTGAGTTGCATGAATTCAATGAGTTGGTCAAGAATGGGGTGATACACCGAATTGAGGTAGGACGAATTACTCATGAAAAGGACGTCGCGAATTCCAAGCTCAGCTAAAAATTTAGCGTCACGATCAGCCTGCGTGCCTCCAGCGTGTACTTCTTCTGGACAGCCATTGAAAGCACCTTTAACCGTAGGACAGTAATCTTGAGCATCCATGATTCCATCTCCATCAGTATCAATTTTATTTAGGTCAACTACTTCTTTTTGAACAGGTTGGATAGCCGCACCATTCCAATCTACTTCTGTTCCTTCCGGAGTATTGGCTTCTACATCAAGGCCATTTGGCACACCATCTTTGTCGTCGTCTTGCCACTTTTGTTCTAAACCTTGAACTTGTTGTTCGAGTTGATAAATACGATCAAGGTCTTTTTGCGACATGCGTGGTGTATAGTTCCAGTCTGCGTGGGTTTTGTCCTTGCCTATATAGTAAGTAGCCCCTACAGACCAATTCCACATGTAGCCAGTAAAACCACCACCAGACATCGGGTTGGTGGTGGCAAAATCGAAAGTTCTGTTTTGACGGATGTGTGCTGTGAAAGCAAGATCTCCGTTGATGCTCCAACGATCATTTACCTTGAACTGTGGTGTAATTCCCATAATGAGATGACCCATTTCATCAACGGATCCTTTACCTGTTTGAAGTAATTGCGATGGATTCAAAGATGAAAATGGCACATTCCACATGGCTGAATAACCAAATCCAAAGTGCCCAAGCAAGCCAAAACGACTCGTAAAATCATTGAAATGCAAGACATCAGTAAAATTTATTGTAGGCTCAATAGAAAAACGCAATTTGTGGGTATTACTTGCTCCATTGATAAAATTGAAGTTGTCATAAGCAGCATCTAGCTTCCAGCCAAAACGGTTGTTTTGCATGTAACGGATGTTACCGTTGAAGTAACTCACTTGATACGCTTTGGTAAACGCGTTTGTCCAATGCATACCGTCGTGGCCGCCTACGTTTAAACCAATAGACCATTGGTTGTAACCTAAGCCATTTGATGGTGCAGCTGTTTTTGTTGGCGCTTGGGCGAATGCATAACTAGAAAAAAGCGCTATGTAGAGAATTAGTGGTTTCATAATTGAATAATTAATAACAAAGTTACGTTTTATTTTCTTCTCTTCAATAGAGATTTGAGCTTGATTATTAGGTTTTTGAACCTGGAGTGTTTAGCTATCGGGTCATCGAGGTAATCTGAGCCATATGCCGCCCCATAACCATAACCATAACCATAACCATAACCATACCCATAACCATAGCCATAGCCATAGCCATAGCCATAGCCACTACCATAGCCATAACCGCTTCCGTAGCCATAACCGTAAGCTGCCTTCTTGAAATCGACTCCATTCACAAGAATAGCCATATTTGGAATTTTTTTATCAT
>JBEEKN010000003.1:0-78687 GCA_041168605.1 Bacteroidota bacterium
TGAAGTGCGCGTTGGGTACCGTAGTCTTTGCGGTTCTTTTTCAAGTGCTCAGTAAGGTGAGCAATGCGAAAAGTAAACAAGGCCACTTGGCCTTCTGTAGAACCGGTGTTGGTTTCTGAACCACCGTGTTTGGCGAAGATCTCTTTCTTCTTTGCTGAATCTAGATACATGCTAATATTTGTGTAAATGATTATTATGTAGACTGACCACCTTGGTCAATACGGCTGCAAAGATAAGAACTCTTTTTGATACGCACAAAAGCAAACCCGCTTTTATTGTTATCTTTGCGGTGTTCTTAGGTGTTCGCTCGTCGAACTTAATAAGGAATCCGGTTAGAATCCGGAGCTGTATCTGCAGCTGTAAGTGTCTAAAAAGTTGCTTTCACAAAGCCACTGCGCAAGCGGGAAGGCAAAGCAACAAAAGGCATGAGCCAGAAGACTTGCCCTCGAACAGCGTGAAGACTTCAGATCAAGGTCGGTATCGCCAAGGGCTTCGTATACCCTTGCCGCTCCACTTTTTTCCGTGTCCTTGTTTAATTTATTTAAATGTTCAACACATGAAAAAAGGATTATTTATGTATGCCGCACTCACCAGTGCGAGTTTGTACGCCCAACAGTACGTACACCAAGTGCTCATCGCCAACGAAGGTTTCTTTGACTTTCAAACCAACGCCATCATTGAGCCAGCCACCATCGGATCTTACAATCCGCAAACCCAAGCATATGTAGTTGTAGATACCCTTGACGGGCAGCGCTTCAGCTCAGATGTTCTTATCGACGGCGATTTTTATTTTGTCGCTGCCGATACCAAAATTTTCAAATACAACCTCAACACCCACCAAGAAGTAGGCAGTATTAGCCTTCCGGGTGTGCGCAACCTCGCCATCGCCGGCGACAAACTCATCGCAACGCGCGGCGAGTACCTGCAAACCTTCGACTCCTACCTCCAAATTTTCGACAAAAACTCGTTGCAACTCATCGCGGCACTCGACACCAACAACGGCCCTAAATGGGCGACACAAAACATCGTTGTGGTCAATAACATCGCTTATATCGCTGTCAATAACGCGTATGAGTGGGGTAACGAGAAAGGCCTTATTGGTCAGCTAGACCTCAGCACGCTCCAATACGGTTCAGAAATCGACCTCGGCGCAGAGGGCAAAAACCCAGACAACATGTTCTTATACAACAACGAACTCTATACAGTGAACAACAAAGACTGGTCTGGCGCTTCTGTTTCAAAAGTCAGCCTCAACGGCGCAGTGAATACACAAAACTTAGCCAATGCCGTCACAGGCTGTGGCACCTCTGCCCTACGCGACGACAAACTCGTTTACCAAATTTCCATGGAAAACACCCTCAACGACTACAGCTTGCTCAACATGACTTTAGTTGGGCCAGTTGCAGGCATCACCAACAACTTCTACGACCTCGCTCAAGAACCTATCAGCGGCAACCTTTATGCTTCAGCAACAGACTTCTTTTCTACAGGAAGCGTGAGCATTTTTGACAACGCCAATAACCTCGTGAACCAATTTGCAGCGGGTGTTTCTCCAGGCACTATTGTTTTTGATGTGCGCTCAAGCGTTGGCCTTACAGAACACAACACTACCATTGGCGTTTATCCTAACCCGTCAAACGGCGTTTTCCAAATTGCAGGCCTCACAACAGGCGACACCTTTCAAATCACGAACGCCACCGGCAAAGTTATTTTTGAAGGAGAAACCAATACAATTGACTTGCGTGCTTTTGACGCTGGTGTATATATCATCCAAACACAAGAAGGCCAGGCACGCGTCTTGAAATATTAATATTTCACAACCCCTTAAAAAAGGCTGTTCGTTTGAGCAGCCTTTTTTGTGTTTGCTTATCTTTGTTCTATGCAAACAATACTCAATCAGCAGCAAATTCAGCAAAAAATAACGCGTTTGGGGCATCAGCTCATCGAAGTTGCGTTTGACCAAGAGGTGATATACCTAGGCGGCATTGTCGGAAACGGTTACGTACTGGCACAATTACTCGCCGCTGTAATTGATCAAAACAGCGCCCTCAAAGTAGTCTGTTTTGAAATTCGACTCAACAAAGACGAACCCTGGAATGAAGCCATTACGTTTTCAATTGACCAAAAAGACTTGAAAAACTCCTACATCGTCTTAATCGACGACGTCGTGAACAGCGGTAAAACCATGCAATACGCACTGCTCAAATTTCTCGAGCAAGCCACCAAAGCCATCAAAACTGTGGCACTCATTGACCGCCAGCACAGACGCTACCCCATCAAAACCGATTTTGCCGGGCTCAGCCTTTCCACTACCCTTAAAAACCACGTTGAAGTAGACCTCAACCCTACTGACGCCAAAGTATTCCTGTACTAATGGAAAAAATCACCGAAGCCAGCTCGAATTACAACAATTTAGAGCAGTTCAGTACCCGCGAGCTACTCGAAGGCATCAATGCACAAGATCAACTAGTACCGCAGGCCATCGCCCAAATTACTGTCCAACTTGAAAACTTCATCGACGCCTGTTTTGAGCGCATGCAACAAGGCGGCAGGCTGATTTATATTGGCGCCGGTACCAGCGGGCGCTTGGGCATCGTAGATGCTAGCGAATGTCCGCCCACGTTTGGCGTAGATGCCGGGCGCGTCATTGGTCTCATTGCAGGTGGCGACAGCGCAATCCGCAAAGCCGTAGAATTTGCCGAGGACGACACCCAACAAGGCTGGAAAGACATTTTAGCACACCAACCCACTGCCCTCGACACCATCGTAGGCATAGCCGCCTCTGGCACCACACCCTACGTATTGGGTGCTATTCAAACAGCCAACGAAAACGGCTTGCTCACCGCTGGCTTGTCTTGCAACCCTGGCTCGCCGCTTTCTGCGCTTTCCCAGCACGCCCTCACACCTGTAGTTGGGCCCGAATTTGTAACGGGCAGCACCCGCATGAAATCTGGCACCGCCCAAAAATTGGTCTTGAACATGATTACCACAAGCCTCATGATCAAGCTCGGGCATGTCAAGGGCAACCGCATGGTAGACATGCAGCTCTCCAACGAAAAATTAGTAGACCGCGGCGCCAAAATGGTAGCCGCCGAATTAAATATTGAAACCGAAGAAGCCCAAAAATGGCTCCTCCAATTTGGCTCGGTGCGCAAAGCCGTCGCAGCCTTTCAAAACCAGCACAAGCAATGAGTACATTTGATCCAAACGGCGTAGGTATCGCCAACGGCAATATTTTTGGCTTCCCTTACACAGAAGAAGAGGCAAACATCGTGCTCATTCCTGTGCCGTGGGACGCTACGGCTTCTTACGGAAAAGGAACCAGCAATGGCCCGCAAGCCATTCTAGATGCTTCAACGCAACTAGATTTCTACCATCCAGCACTCGACCGCGCATACGAAACCAAAATTTTCATGCCTGCGGTTTCTAGCGAATGGAAAGAAATCAATGATCGCCTGTGCGAAGCAGGCCAGCAATATATCGCGCACATAGAAGTGGCCGGAGAAGCGGAAGCGCAGCGCATTTATGGCACAACGCTGTCAGAAATCAATGAAGCGCACAACGCACTGCGCGCCAACCTCAAGGAACGCTGCTTGCAATTACTGCAAGCGGGTAAAATGCCGTGTGTTTTGGGCGGCGAACACTCCACACCACTTGGCTTGCTTCAGGCCCTAGATGCGCAAGGCGTTGGGTTTGGCATTCTTCAGATCGATGCACATGCCGATTTGCGCGATGCGTACGAAGGCTTTGAGCAGTCGCATGCGAGCATCATGTTCAATGCGCTCAATGAACTCAAAAATCTACAAGCCCTGACACAGGTGGGTATTAGAGATATCTCTGAAAAAGAAGTGCAGCTCTCCGCGCAAGATCCTCGCGTGCATACTTTTTACGATTGGGACCTTAAAAACGAAGCGTATGCGGGCACCAGCTGGTCTGCGCAGGTGCAACAAATCATCGCCACGCTGCCACAAAAAGTCTACATTTCTTTTGACATTGACGGGCTCTTGCCGAGCTTGTGTCCGCACACAGGTACTCCTGTAGCGGGAGGCTTTGAGTTGCAAGAAATCGCATTTTTATTGTTTGCACTCGTTGAATCAGGGCGCCAAATCATTGGCTTTGACCTCAATGAAGTTGCACCTGGCCCAGATGGAGACTGGGATGCCAATGTAGGAGCCCGTGCCCTTTGGCATTTGGTATGTGCCACAGAACTTAGCCGCAGAAAACACCTATGAAAATCAAGCAACCTCAAGTTTTATCGGCACTTGCCATGTGTTTTGGCTTGCTGAGTCTGTTTAGCATTTGGAATGTCTACAATTGGGATATCCTCGGTTGGGGCACCAAACTCTTCTTGTTTCCTTTCTTGGCGGTCATTAGTTTTATGGCCAAGATCACACCCAACACACCCCCTCTCTTTGTTCGCATTCAACTAGGAATCCTTGTATTACACGCCGCACTTTATTTTTTGGTGTTCAACTTTCAAGATCCGCATGCGCCTAATTTATTGCTCTTACTACTCGGCTTTTTGTTGGCAAGCATCGTCTTGATTTTTGCAAAAATGCACGCGCTAGAAACAGGAAAAAAACAAGGTAAGTCTGCTTCATTTCAAAAACAAAGCAAAGTGCTTTTGCTCATTGCTGCCGGCTTCTACCTGAGTATGGGCGTATTTGCACACGCAGATTTGTTGCTGCCAGGCATCATTTTTGAACTCGCAGCCCTGATTCTGTATTTCTATTATTTGATGCGGCCGTAGCCAACAACCTTTGGCTTCCAGTAGGCAGAGGTTTCGATCTCTACAATAGAGATACCTAGAGATGAACTTGAATGGATCATTTGTTTGAGCGCGCCTTTTTCAGAGATCAAAATGCCCACGTGATTGATTTGCGTGCCATTCGAAAAGAAAACTAAATCGCCCGCATGGGCTTCTTCCGGGTCTATCTTTTGGCAATAAGCATATTGCGCTGCGGCTCGACGCGGAAGGCTCACACCATTTTGCTCAAAAATATAACAGGTAAAGCCACTGCAGTCAAAACCCGTAGGGTCCATTCCGGCTTCTTTGTATGGCACACCAATATGCTTTTGCGCTTCGATAAGTAATTTTTCTGTTTTTAGAGTACTTTGCGCTCCTTGGTTTATTCCCGAATTTACTGCCGTATTTTCTGTTGTGCGCGGCATCCATTCTAACTCTAAGGCATGCCGCTTGGCCCAAATTGGATTTTTGGCAAGTTCTAGCGCCGCTAATTGTCGGTATTTGGCTGGGATGTCGCTATGGTCATAGGCGGGATCCATGAGGAGCCTTCCCGCTTTGCGGTAAACTATTTTGTAATGCCCCTGCGCCAACAATAGATCGAGTTTTTCGGCCATTGATTTTTGGGCCAAGAGCGCCGTCTTTGCCCCAAAGAAAATAAAGAAGACAAGAAGGAAGCGCTTAATTGGCATAGAGTTTACCATTCATGAACACAACCGAAGTTTGGTTGGGTAACTTAACCAAAACTTTAGAGCCATAGATCTCAAAATCAGCTTGTGGAAAGTTGGTGATCTCTTGCGACACGCCATCGACGAGTGCACTGATGCCTCCGATGATATTGCGATAAACCAACACATTGTTCTTGAGTAAATAGGACTGCGGTTGATAGGTAGCCACTTGTATGCGTTGCCCATTGGTGTAGGCGAAAAAATAGGAGTTTTCCATCCAAACGCAGAGGTCGTCTTTGACATCCCACAGGTCAGAAGAAAAATTAGAAAGGGCCGTTTTTTGACCGTTTTGATAATGCCAAAGATTGCCATTCATGTCTTCGTAGACCACAAAGCCGCGTCCTGCTTTGTATTTTTTAATCGGAAAAGACTCTAACTCCAGAAAGTTGCCTTGGTCAAAGACATAAAATGATTGCGTATAGGGGTCTTTGAAACACATGACATCGGTACCGATCTGAAAATCAAGGACTTCTTCGTTATAGGTGCCGATTTCAAACTTCTGACCACGCCAGTACACAAAATAAGTATTGCTGTTGTCTTTGTAAACTACTAAGTTTTCACCCACACTGGCATTCATCGAGACGCCGTTGGTGATCGTGACCAAACTCTCTACCTTTTGGTTCCAGTAGACGTTGAGTGCTTGGTAGCGGATGTCTTCAAAAACGATGATGCTGTCTTTGACCACGAACTCGCGTCCAAAATTAGTGAGCACCGTGAATTTACCGGCGTCCCACATGCGCAAACCTTGTGCGATGCGATAAGCCATGAGGTGATCAGAAACTTGGTAATCGACGTTGAGGGTGGTGACGTCTATGCGTTCTTTGCCATCGTAAATTTTGAGGTTGCCGCGCGTATCGATGTAGGCAACGATTTCGTCGCCGGCTTTGTAACTGACAATGGGTTGAATTTCGATGGGTCTGAAAAAACCGTCTTGAAAAGAAACGAAATAATTGTTGAAGTCTAGGGTGGGTACAATTCCTTGTGCACTGGCGCTGCGCGCAGACAAACTTAAGCAAAGAAAAAAGGCAATTCTTTTGAACGACATTGTCCAAAGTTATCAAAATTTAGACCAATAAATGTATCTTCGTGGCGCTTATCTATTTGACTATGAAAAAAACTATTTTTTGCGGTCTTTTTTTGCTAGGTAGCACCTCTTTTTGGGCACAGCAAAAAATCACCTATGAAGCTTATGACCTCCCTAACGGGCTGCACGTCATTTTGCATGAAGAACACGCCACTCCTATTGTAGCAGTCTCTGTACTCTACCATGTTGGCTCGAAAAACGAAAACCCAAACCGCACGGGTTTTGCACACTTTTTTGAGCACTTATTATTTGAAGGTTCTGCCAACATTGGCCGCGGAGAATACAGCGAGCTCGTCGAAAAAAATGGTGGTACACTCAATGCCAACACCTCCCAAGACCGCACCTATTATTACGAAGTATTGCCTTCTAATCAGCTCGAGTTAGGGCTTTGGCTCGAAAGCGAGCGCATGCTCCATGCCAAAGTAGACATCAAGGGCATCGAGACGCAACGCAGCGTCGTCAAAGAAGAAAAAAGACAGCGCGTAGACAACCAACCATACGGGTCTTTCTTCACAGAGATTTTCAAGCGCGTTTTTGAAACGCATCCGTACAACTGGGCGCCAATTGGCAGCATGGAACACCTCGATGCAGCGCAAGAAGAAGACTACGTCAATTTCTACAAAACATTCTACGTACCATCCAACGCAACGCTTTCTATTGCCGGCGACATCAACATCGAACAAACCAAAAAATGGATTGCGCAATATTTCGGTTCTATCCCGAAAGGCCAAGCCATCAACCTCTACCGCGATTTCATCAACCTGAGCGACGACGCTTTTCAAGCGAGATACAACATCTCCAAAAGCGAGTTTGACCAAAAGAATTTCATGGCTTCAAATTCACCTGCTGCCAAAAAAATCCTGAGCACCTACCTCAATCAGCCTTGTCAGATCGAAAGACCTGCCAAAGACAAGCAAGCGATTTCTGGCCTCATCAAAGACACCATCTACGACAACATCCAGTTGCCTGGTCTTTTCATTGGTTACAAAATGCCAGCGCAATTGCATCCTGATACCTACGCACTTGAATTCTTGAACGAAGTGTTGTCGAGCGGTAGCTCTTCGCGCATCAATAAAGAAATTGTCGAGAAACGTCAGTTGGCGCAATATGCTTTCTCATTCAACTACGGTCTTGAAGACGCCGGAATTGGCATCATGGCCGCAATTGCACCGCAAGAAGTTTCCTTAGACACCCTTTTGAACGCACTCGACGCGCAAATTGCAACCATCAAAAGCGAGCTCATTAGCGAAGAAGAATTTCAGAAAGTGCGCAATAAATTTGAAAACGATATTGCCTCTAGCAATTCAAGTATTGCAGGTATTGCAGAGAACTTGGCAGACAACCATGTGTACTACGGCGATGCCAACCGCGTCAATACGCTTCTTTCCAACTACCAAAAAGTAACCAGAGAAGACATCTTAAGAGTAGCCAACACCTACCTTACCCAAGATGCACGCGTGATCCTTTATTACTTACCTAAAGAAAAATAAGCCTCATGAAAAGTCTATATCTCCTCCTGATATTGATCCTGACCAACAGTGTTTTTGCACAGTTAGATCGATCGCAAAGACCAGCTGCGGCTGCGGCTCAAAAAATCAACATTCCAGCTTCACAGGTTTTCACGACCTCGAATGGCATTACGGTTATTTTGTCTGAAAACCACAAAATCCCTAAGGTTTCTATTGAACTAAGCCTCGGCAACACGCCTATTCTTGAAGGTTCAAAAGCAGGGCTTTCCAATTTAACGGGTTCCTTGCTGATGTCTGGCACCGCTACCCGCTCTAAAGATCAGCTAGACCGCGAAATCGACTTCATTGGAGCAAGTCTATCAGCCGGTTCTTCTAGCATGTACTTGAGCTGCCTCACCAAGCACCTCGACAAAGGCCTGGACCTCATGACTGACGTCTTGTACAATGCTAATTTCCCGGAAAGTGAAGTTGAGCGCATCCGCAAGCAAAACTTATCTGGCTTGCAGTCTACCAAATCTGACGCAGGTGAAATGGCAACCAATGCCACGCTAGCAGTCAACTTCCCTGGGCATCCACTAGGTGAAATCATGACCGAAGCCACGCTGCAAAATATTTCACGCGAGGACCTCATCCAATACTACAAAGCTACTTTCACTCCACAAGGCAGTTACTTGGTTGTGGTTGGCGACATCACAAGAGCGCAAACCGAAGCAATGGTGACGCGTTATTTTGCTGCATGGCAAGGTGGTCCTGTTTACCAAAGCGATCTTGGCAAAGGGCAATTTGACAAAGGAAACCGCGTCATTTTTGTCAAAAAACCAGGGGCTGTACAATCTGTGGTTTATGTCACCTTCCCGATTGACATCCGTGCTGGTCACAAAGACCAACTAGCACTAAATGTCTTGAACGGCATTTTGGGTGGCGGTGGCTTTGGAACGCGCCTCATGCAAAACCTCCGCGAGGATAAAGCCTTTACTTACGGCTGTTACTCCTCACTTAACTTCACCGAAAACGGCTCTTGGATGTCAGCTGGTGGTAATTTCAAAAATGCGGTAACGGACTCTGCCATCACGGAGATTCTCAAAGAATTTGCAGGCATCATTAATGCGCAGGTTACCGACGAAGAACTCAGCCTCACTAAAAACAACATGGCTGGTGGTTTTGCGCGTTCTTTAGAGCGCCCTCAGACCGTTGCGCGTTTTGCCCTCAATACCATCAAGCAAAAATTAGCTCCTGACTACTACCAAAACTACCTGCAACAACTCGAAGCCATCACCAAAGAGGATGTCTTGCGTGTAGCCCAACAATACTTTACAGCTAAAAATTGCCACATTATTGTGGTGGGTAATGAAGAAATCCTACCCAAGCTATTGGTTTTTGATACCGACGGTAAAATCGAGAAACTAGATGCTTTTGGTGCCCCGATCAAGGAAACAAAAAGCGCTGACATCACTGCAGACCAACTGATCGAAGCGTATGCCATGGCACTTACCGGCACTACTTCTCAAAAAGCCCTTTTGAAAAAATTAAAAACAGTCAAATCGTATTCGAGAGAATCAGAAATGAGCTCTGCCCAAATTCCGTTTGTGCTCACCTCAACAGACTACTTTTGGAATGGCAGTAACGAAGCCAGCAAGATGGAAATGCCGGGTATGGTTTTGCAAAAGTCGTATTTTGACGGTCAGTCGGGCTATACCTTTAGCATGCAAGGTGGCCGCGAAGACCTCACTGCAGCAGAAATCGCCGCCAAACAAAAAGCGAGCGGTTTTA
The DNA here is from genome assembly GCA_041168605.1 of Bacteroidota bacterium. Taxonomy (GTDB): domain Bacteria; phylum Bacteroidota; class Bacteroidia; order Flavobacteriales_D; family Crocinitomicaceae; genus UBA952. The sequence goes on from JBEEKN010000003.1 coordinate 9,796, forward strand.
TTCCAGAACTCAATTACAAAGCCAAAGGCATGGACTACGCCATCAAAGGCATCGAGCTCATCGATGGTCAAGAATGCTACGTGCTTTATACCAATGATGGCCTCGCTGAAAACTACGACTACTACTCGAAGCAAACGTTCATGAAACTGCGTTCGACGAACATCCGCAAAATGGACGAAGAAATTGTAGAAACCACGACCAACTTCTCAGACTACAAAGTAGTTGATGGCTTTCAATTTGCCCACGCTTTTAGCATGAGTGTTGGTAAAATGACCTTAACTGGTGTGGTGAAAAACATCAGCGTGAATCCGAAACTCGTGATTGGCGAAGACTTCTAAGTCACTTTTAACTTTCAAATCAAGCCACTTTCGAGTGGCTTTTTTTTGCCGCTTTAATTTATAATTTTGTGCTTATGCAACAGTTTCTATTTCTTTTTTTGAGCGCCTTTCTTTTCGGTAGTGTTCAGGCCCAAAACCTACTTGTTTCGAGTGGACAAATTTTTGAAGGCGAACCTTATTTGGCTGTCGACCCGCAAAACAGCAACCATTTAGTGGCGGCCTGGATGGGCTTTCAGCTCAATCAAAAAATTGTGATCAAGAGTGTGGTTTCCACAGACGGCGGCGGCAGCTGGTCGGCGCCCGTATGGCAAGCACACCAGCAAGCGGGCAACAGCAGCGCCGATGTCTCGCTTGGTTTTGACCTCACTGGAAAGCTGTATATGGCTTACATCGATTACGATAACGTCAGTTTTACAAACGGTGCTGTAATTTGCCGAAAATCGACAGACGGCGGCTTGAGTTGGGGGCCAGCGGTTGTAGCCAGATCCATCACTTCTTGCCCCAACAAACTTTGCATAGACCGCCCTTGGATTGCGGTCGATCCGCTCACGGGAAGTGTTGTAATCACCAGCACGAATGCCAACCAACCCGGAACCGTGCAGGCGCCTTTTCATCCGTACATGGCCATTTCATCCGATCAAGGTGCTAGTTTTAGTTTACAAGAACTCGACAGCGCACCTTATTTAGCTGGCAACGCCATCTCCCAACCAATGCCCTCACCGGCCTTTGCCAACGATGGCCTTTTCATGGCAATTTATCCGAGTTATGAGACCACGCAAAGTATTTTACCGCGCGTTGTGGAAGTCAGCAAAACGGTAGCCGCCTCTTTTTACAATTACCAAATTGCCTTTCAAGGCCTCGGATTTGGCACCCAAAACGACACCTTGAAACGCGGCGCGCACTTGGCACTTGATCCATCAAATTCGACGCGCGCTTCATACGTCTTTCTCACCGACGTTTTTGGCGACACAGATATCGCTTACATCGAAAAAAGCAACGGCATTTGGAGTGCGCCCGCGCGGATAAATCAGGATGTGCAAGGCAACGGCGTGATTCAAGATTTGGTTTGGTCTGATTACGACACCGATGGAGACTTAGCTGTTTGTTGGCGAGACCGCCGCAATGGCGTACCCGGCACCTACCAAAGCCCGAGTCAGATTTTCTGTCGCATCCAGAGCAACCAAACGTGGGGCACTGAGTTTTTGATCAGTCCGTTGGTCGCGCACGACTCTATTTTGCTTGAGAACGGCAATGACTTTTTAAATGTGCAATTCAGCAACAACCAGCTTTATACCATTTGGGGTGATGTGCGCCAGGGTACCCTCAAAATATTTTTAAATCATTTTGATCAGTTGAGCAATTCGAGCAGCACCAATCCCATCCCGACGCTAGCACCTATTTTCCCGAATCCGAGCAATGGAATGTTCAATATTCCTCTAGATTTAGTGGGTTTACCTTTTATTCTTCATACGATGGAAGGTCATATCCTGAGAAAAGGTACACTTCTAAATGATTTGGACCTTTCTCAATATGGAGTAGGTACTTATTTTTTGAAGGTTAATCAATATACATTTCCACTCATCAAAAATTAGACTTTCTGTTGATATCTTAGCGGTGTATTTTTAAAAATAAGCGGTATCTTTGAAACATGAGTGAATTTGTTGTATCGGCTCGCAAATACCGCCCGCAAACCTTTGATACGGTTGTGGGGCAACAATCTATTACCAACACACTCAAAAATGCGATCCAAAACCAACACCTTGCTCAGGCTTTTTTGTTCTGCGGTTCAAGAGGTGTAGGCAAAACCACCACTGCGCGTATTTTAGCCAAAACCATCAACTGTTTCAATCCTACATCGGCAATTGAAGCCTGCGACCAATGCGACTCCTGCCTTTCCTTTCACACCGGAAACTCACTCAATATCTATGAGCTAGATGCCGCTTCCAACAACTCCGTTGACGACATCCGCAACCTCATCGATCAAGTGCGCATTGCTCCGCAACTTGGCAGCCACAAGGTCTACATCATCGATGAGGTCCACATGCTCTCGGCCAACGCCTTCAACGCCTTTCTCAAGACTTTAGAAGAGCCGCCAAAGCACGCCATCTTTATTTTAGCGACCACCGAAAAGCATAAAATCATCCCGACCATTCTTTCCAGATGTCAGATTTTCGACTTCCAAAGAATCCGCGTTAAAGACATCGCCGATCACCTCAGCACCATTGCCACCAAAGAAGGCGTTTCCGCCGACCCAGAAGCACTGCACCAAATCGCTTTGAAAGCAGACGGAGCCTTGCGCGACGCACTCTCTATCTTTGATCAATTGGTCACCTTTGCTGGCAATACACTCACCTACAAAGACGTCCTCGAGAACCTCCATATCCTCGACTACGAATATTATTTCAAAGTCATTGAGGCAACCGAAAAGGAAGACATCCCATCTGCCCTACTCATCCTCAACGACATCTACGAAAAAGGCTTTGACGGGCATCAGTTTGTCATAGGCCTAGCCGAACACCTCCGAAATATTTTGGTGTGCAAAGACCCCAGAACCGCAAGTTTACTAGAAGCCCCAGACACCGTCAAGCAGCGCTTTACGCAGCAAGCCAGCGAAATTGAAGCCCAGCGTTTATTGCGCGGCCTTCAGGTGCTATCCAAAACTGACGTCGAGTACAAAGCCTCCAAAAACCAACGCCTGCTCATCGAGGTAGCCCTCATGCAGCTCTGCTCACTCAAGCAAGAGCAAGAAAAAAAAAAGGCCTAACTGAGCGCATCGACATCCTGCCGTCGCCCAAACAAACACTGCGCAAAACCAACACCAACAAACCTGTAGCTACCCAAGAAGCAGCTGCTCCGAGCGCAGCACCTGCATTACCTGTTAAAGAACCGGCCGCACAACTGAGTAAGCCTCAGGGCAATGTCAAGGCCAACATCATCTCGATCCGCGAGACCCTCGAAAAAGACAAAGCCAGCAATCAGCAGGTGCGCCAAGAAGACCTCCCCCGCGAAGGCTTCCACCTCGATCACGTCAAAATGTACTGGAAACAATTTGCTTTTCAAGTCAAGGAAGACGGAATGGAAACCTTCTACAATGCACTGATCAAGCGCGACCCTGTATTAAAAGGCGACGAACTCCTCGAACTCACCGTAGACAACCTCGTACAGCAGAACTACATCCAAACACACTTGCTCACCTTCAAAGAGTTCATGCGCAAGCAACTCAACAACTTCTATTTAGACATCGTTTTGGTGCAAGCTGCCCCAGACGAAGAAGAAGTCAAGTTCCTCACTGGCAAGGACAAATTTGCGGCGTTGGCGCGCAAAAACCCCAACCTACATACGCTCAAGAACCGCTTCAATCTCGACATTGACTACTGATGCAAGCCAAGTGGTTTTTCATAGACTCAGACGCAGAACTACAAGCAGCTGCCGCGCGCTTTATAGAAAGCTGGAACACCAATGCGCCTTTTCAAATCAAAAGTTCTGGTACAACCGGCCTTCCGCAGTTGCATTCTTTCAACACAACACAATTGACGCAATCAGCCCAAGCGAGCAATACAGCCTTCAAGCTTACTGAACAGACGCGGGCACTCCTTTGCTTGCCACTTTCAAGCGTGGGCGGCCTGATGTTGTTGGCCCGTTCTATCGTCGGTAATTTTGAAGTACAACTGCAGCTACCAAGTGCCAGACCACTGCAAAACCTGCGTCAAAAAATAGACTTTGTGGCCATGGTGCCCACCCAATTACAACAAAGCCTGCAGCACGACCTCCATCAACTCAAAGGAATTGCACAAATTTTAGTGGGTGGCGGCCAAATGAGCAGCGAACTCATTGCGGCTTGCCAAAGCGCTCAACTTGAGGTCTGGCATAGTTACGGCATGACCGAAACACTTTCTCATGTGGCCTTGCGCAAAGTAAGCCCCGTAGAAGAACCCTTTTTTCACGCGCTGCAAGGCATTCAATTTTCGAGCAAAAACGACTGTTTGGTGATCCATTATCCAGCGCTACAAAGCGAGGAGCTTGTTACCAAAGACATTGTTAAAATACACAACCCCAGTACTTTTACTTGGATAGGGCGCGCAGACAACGCGATCAATTCGGGCGGATTCAAGATCATTCCGGAAATTTTAGAAGCGCAACTCGACAAGCACCTCGATGCAGCGTTTTTCATCACCTCCTTACCCGATGCGAAATGGGGTCAAATGGTTGCCATCGCAATTGAAGGAAATGAAAAACCTGTATTTCCAGATTTTCAGCAAATAGGCCTCAAGACTGCTGAAATACCGCGAAAATATGCGCTTGTGCCCCATTTTGAACGCACCGAAACGCAAAAAATCAAGCGCAAAGAAATACGACAATCCCTTACCGATGCAGACTGGAGACCCTTATAAAGTACTCGGATTGAAAGCTGGCGCTAGTCCGGATGAAATCCGGAGTGCGTATCGCCGCTTGGTAAAAAAATACCATCCAGATCGCAATCCATCGGCTTCCGCTGCCACCCAGTTTATCGCTATTCAGACCGCATATGAACAACTGAGCTCAGGACAAAATACAGCTGCTCCTGATGCGGTGGAGCAACAATACCGTGCGCGGCAAGCACAATACGACCAAGACCTCGAGGCCTACAAGCAACAACGCGCAGCGGCCAGAGAAAAAATAAGGCAACGAAAACAAAATGAAGAAGCCTACAAAATGGCTTACTTGCAACAGCTCAAAAGTGGAAAAATTGGATTATGGCACCGCGCTACTGCCATCTTAGGCGCCCTGCTTTTTGTGGTGCTTTGGACCGATTTTTTCTTGCCTGAAAAACAAACACCGGTTCGCGCGGCGGCTTTCGGGCTTCATGCCTACAGCAGCGTTGATGGCCACCAGGTGCAATTGTTCAAAAGCACAGATGAGCGCGCTTTTTGGGTGGCCGATTACCTGAGTCAAAACTTGCAAAAAACACAAAATTTACTCAGCATCGAAACGCCTTGGCTACATCAGGTGAAGGCGCTAACTTTCCACGACGGGCTTTATGAACTGAGCGTTCCCATTCATTTTAGTTTTTATTGGGCGCAAATTTGGCTCAGCTTACTGTTTTTGATCCCACTGCTGTCTTGGTATTTTGCGAGTGCAGATATCATTTTTGTGGCGGGTTCTTTTGTGTCGCGGTATGCGATACTCGGCTGCATGCTGTGGTTTTTGGTCAGCGAAAACCGTTTTATTCACTTGCTAAGTTTAGGGCAATTATGAGCACCAAAAAAGAAAAAGCAAAATACATCATCGAGACACTCGAAAGGCTCTATCCAGAGACGCCTATCCCGCTCGATCACAAAGATCCGTACACGCTTCTTGTAGCTGTTTTGCTCTCTGCGCAATGCACTGATGCGCGCGTCAATACGGTTACACCAAGTTTGTTTGCACTTGCAGACAACCCCTTTGACATGGCCACGCAACCCGTCGAAAAAATCCAGCAAATCATTCGACCTTGTGGCTTATCTCCTAAAAAAGCAGCTGCTATTTCGCAGTTATCTCAAATATTGGTAGAAAAATACAACGGTATCGTGCCTCAAAGTTTTGAGGCACTTGAAACCTTGCCAGGCGTCGGACACAAAACGGCGTCGGTGGTGATGTCTCAGGCTTTTGGCTTCGCGGCTTTCCCCGTAGACACGCACATCCATCGCTTGCTCACCCGTTGGGGCATCACAAGCGGAAAAAACGTAGTTCAAACAGAGCTTGACGCCAAAAAATTGTTTCCGGAAGCCACCTGGAACAAATTGCATTTGCAAATCATTTTTTATGGCCGCGAATACTCCCCCGCCCGCTCCCCCAAACGCGAAAAGGATTTCATGACCTTACAAATTGGCACCGCTAAAGCCCTCAAAGAACTTTCCTGATTTCAACAATTGTTCATAACCATCCTTTACAACTTTTTCATAACTAAGCGCACGAAGCTTTTCGCTTTGAAGTAGCCTTTAGCTATATTTGTTCAATGGACGCACCTGACAACAATCGAAAACCTATTGCCCGCATCAAAACCCAAGCGCAGCCCTTTGCTGAATTGGGTAGAATACCACCTCAAGCAATTGACATTGAACAAGTTGTATTGGGCGCCATGATGCTCGAAAGCCGTGCCATCAACGACACCATCGATATTCTTTCAGAAAAGACTTTCTACGATGTGCGTCACCAATATATTTTCAAAGCCGTTCGCGCACTTTTTGCAGCTACCAATCCAATCGACTTGGTAACCGTTAGCTCCCAACTTCAAAAAAGTGGCGAGCTCGAACTCGCAGGTGGCGCCTCGTATGTGAGTTCCCTGACTACCCGCGTAGCGAGCGCAGCACACGTTCAGCACCATGCGCGCATCTTGGCAGAAAAATTCATCAAAAGAGAGCTCATCAACGTCAGTTCAAAAATCATCCGCGATGCCTACGACGACACCCGCGATGTATTTGATTTGCTCAACGACGCAGAGTCTGACCTCTTCAGTATTGCCGAGAACAACATGTCCAAGCAAGTGGGCTCGATGTCTTATATCGTTCAGGAAGCCATCCACGAAATCGAACTCGCCTCCAAAAACACCGACGGCGTTTCGGGTATTCCTACTGGTTTTCACGACCTCGACAAAGTCACTTCTGGTTGGCAACGCTCCGACATGATCGTACTCGCCGCCCGCCCAGGTATGGGTAAAACGGCTTTTGTCCTTTCAATGGCACGAAACACCGCCGTAGATTACGGCAAAGGCGTAGCAGTTTTCTCGCTAGAGATGTCTTCGGTGCAGTTGGTCAAGCGACTTATTGCCTCAGAATCCAGAATTTCCGCCGAAAAACTCAGAAAAGGAGACCTCAAAGAACACGAATTTCAACAACTCCACTCCCGCATCGGCAAGTTAGCCGAGGCACCTATTTTTATCGACGACACCCCAGGTATCAATATCTTTGACTTTAGAGCCAAATGTCGCAGACTCAAGGCACAGCACAATATCGAGCTGATCATCATCGACTACCTACAGCTGATGAGCGCCAAAGACTCCAAAAGTGGCGGCAACCGCGAGCAAGAAATCTCAACGATCTCTCGTTCGATCAAAGAAATCGCCAAAGAACTCAATGTGCCGATTATTGCACTTTCTCAGCTGAGCCGTTCGGTCGAGACACGAGGTGGAGACAAACGCCCGATGCTTTCCGACTTGCGCGAATCAGGAGCCATTGAGCAAGATGCCGATATCGTGTCGTTCATCTACCGCCCAGAATACTACGACCTCACCCAAGATGCCGACGGCAACTCCACGCTTGGTATTGGCGAAATCATCATCGCCAAACACCGTAACGGTGCGCTCAAAAATGTCAGGTTGCGCTTTGTTCCAGAATTTGCCCGCTTCGAAAACATCGACGAAGTAGAAGCACTAGACCTTTCGTCCACCACCAATTCAGGCCTCAATCAATTCAACCAAGAATTCAACACCTACACCATTAAAAGTAAAATGGATGATCGCAATGAAGATATTTTCAGCAAAGAAAACAATGACGAAGATCCCTTCTAAACTGCTCCTCTTTTTCTTCAGCCTCCTTTTCTGTTTGCAGAGTTGGGGCTCTCAAATCCTCGTCCCGATGGATGAAGCACAGCGCGACCACCTCAAAGCGTATGGTTTGGCCTACTGGACACTCGAGAATCAAATCACCATTGAATGGCTGCTCAATTACCGCGGAGGCAGTTTTTTGATTCCACACCTCCAACGCATCGAAGAAGAATTGCTTTTGCGCAACATCAGCTATCAAGTATTGGCCGATGGTCAGGTCAACAAAATCAAGAGCGAAATTGCCGACCCTGAGGTCAATATGGAAGTAGTACAATTGGAAAAAGCCCCCAAAATTGCCGTCTACACGCCGCCCAACAAACTCCCCTGGGACGACGCCGTGACGCTCGTCTTGACCTACGCAGAAATCAAATACGACAAAATCTACGACTCCGCAATTGTCAATGGCATCTTGCCCAAATACGATTGGCTGCACCTGCACCACGAAGATTTCACAGGGCAATACGGCAAGTTCTACAGCTCTGCACGCATGCAAAGTTGGTACCAGCAAGAGGTGCAGCGCTCTGAAGCCGCCGCTGCTCAACTCGGCTTCGCGTCAACTGCCGCATTGAAAAGAGCTGTTGCGCTCAATATTCGCAATTTTGTGATTGGCGGCGGCTTCTTGTTTACGATGTGTTCCGGAACTGATTCTTTTGATATTGCCCTGGCAGCTCAAGGCGTAGACATCCAAGAAGCCATTTTTGATGGCACACCATCAGATCCGCGCGCCCAAGAAAAGCTGGACTTCAACCAGACCTTTGCGTTTCAAGATTTCCACATCATCAAAGACCCTATGGTCTATGAATACAGCGACATCGATGGCACCGACTTGCGCACCCAGCGCCAAATTACCGAAAAATCAGACCAATTTACGCTCTTTGACTTTTCGGCCAAATGGGATGTCGTGCCCACTATGCTCACGCAATGCCATGTAGATGTCATCAATGGTTTCATGGGGCAAACTACCGACTTCCACAAAGAGTTCATCAAGCCGAATGTCCTCGTTTTGGGTGAAAACAAAGCGGCCAATACCGCCAAATACGTGCATGGCTCATACGGACAAGGAACCTGGACCTTCTATGGTGGCCACGACCCCGAAGATTACCAGCACCTTGTCGGGGACCCGCCAACCGATCTCAATCTGCACCCAAATTCACCAGGTTACCGCCTGATACTCAACAACATTCTCTTTCCTGCTGCCAAAAAACAAAAACGCAAGACATAGTTTTTCAAAAGAAGCGCTCTTTTTCGCGATTTTTTACTTAAACTTGCAAGCAAATTCCAATTGCCCATTTCAGGGCTAGCTTCAAATTTAGCTTATAACTTACCATTGATGGATTTAAAAACCTTAGAGAGTAAAAAAATCTCGGACCTACGTGTCATTGCACAAAGCCTTGGCATTGACGCCGGCAGCCTCAAGAAAAACGAACTCATCACCGCAATTAGCGGTAAAACCGTTGCGGCAGAAGCTGCAGCTCCCTCTGGCGACGATACGCCAAGCCCTGCCCGCAAGCGCGGACGCAAGCCTAAAAACCCAGAAGCTCAATTAAATATCCCTTTAGAAGACACAGCAACTGAAGCGACACCAATTGTAGCAAAAGAAACGCAAGCAAAAGACACACAAAAGGTCAAGGAAGATAAAGCACCAGAGCAAAAAAGCGCTCCTGAGCCGCGTCAGCGCCAACCGCAACAACAGCAACAGCGCTTTGAAAACCGCGAGCGCCAACCAAGACAAAATCAAGATCAACCGCGTTCAAATCAAGATCAACCGCGTTCAAATCAAGACCAACCGCGCCCACAGCACAATCAGCAGCGTTCCAATCAAGAGCAACCGCGTTCCAATCAAGAGCAAGGGAATCAGCAAGATCAAAACAGACCGCAACACAAACATACACCTGCACCTGAAGTGGCCGAAGAGGCACTCAAAGAAGAACATTTTGACCTCGTCGGCATTGTATCTGCCGAAGGCGTTTTAGAAGTGATCCAAGATGGCTACGGCTTCTTACGTTCATCTGACTACAACTACCTGCCTTCTCCAGACGACATCTACGTTTCTCAAAATCAGATCAAGCTTTTCGGACTCAAAACCGGAGATACCGTCAAAGGCACCATTCGCCCACCTAGAGAAGGAGAAAAATTCTTCCCGCTCGTTAAAGTAGAATCGATCAACGGCCGCGACCCGTCTTACATCCGTGACCGCGTGCCATTCCAATACCTTACCCCATTATTCCCCTCAGAAAAATTCAAACTGACCGGACACGCCCAAGAAACACTTTCTACCCGCGTCATGGATCTTTTTGCACCTATCGGAAAAGGCCAGCGCGGCATGATCGTCGCCCAGCCTAAAACGGGTAAAACAATGCTCCTCAAAGATGTGGCCAACGCAATTGCCGCCAACCACCCCGAAACCTACCTCATTGTGTTGCTCATCGACGAACGTCCTGAGGAGGTAACAGACATGGCCCGTTCTGTGAAGGCTGAAGTCATTGCCTCTACCTTTGACGAACCTGCAGATCGCCACGTCAAGGTTGCCAATATGGTACTTGAGAAAGCAAAACGCATGGTCGAGTGCGGACACGACGTCTGTATCTTACTCGATTCCATTACGCGTTTGGCGCGTGCCTACAACACCGTTTCGCCAGCATCCGGCAAAGTCCTTTCTGGCGGTGTAGATGCCAATGCACTCCACAAACCAAAAAGATTCTTTGGTTCTGCCCGTAAAATCGAAAACGGCGGATCCCTTTCAATTATCGCGACTGCCCTCACCGAAACCGGTTCTAAAATGGATGAAGTCATCTTTGAAGAATTCAAAGGAACGGGCAACATGGAACTCCAACTCGACAGAAAAATATCGAACCGTCGCATTTACCCAGCAATTGATATTACCGCTTCTGGTACGCGTCGTGAAGACCTACTCGTGGGCAAAGATGTGTTACAACGCGTTTGGCTCTTGCGCAAATTCATTGCCGACATGAACCCAGTTGAAGCCATGGAATTCATGAAATCTCACATGGAAAACACCCTATCGAACGAAGAATTTTTAGTCTCAATGAATAGCTAATGAAAAAAGGTTGGCTTTACGGTTTGGTTTTTGGCAGTTTTTGGATTGCATTTAAAATGTTGGCCTTTCTACTCGATTTTCAACTCGATCAAATACAGCTATTTGTCTTATTGAACATGGCCTTGCTGACCGCAGCAATCGCTTTGTTCATGTACCGTAAAAAAAGATTTGGCAATCCTGAAAGCAATATTTTAACGGATATCAAAGCGGGGCTCAGCGTAGGCCTACCCTATACGCTTGTTGTCAGTTTTTTCTTGTTCTTTTATTACCAAGACATCTACCCAGAGTTCAACGAAAAGAAAAGAGCCGCTTATGAAAAGCGCATGGACAGCCCCGAAGAAATCGCTGCCATTCGCAAAGCAAATAGTGCTTTAGAAAACAAAAGTGACGGCGAAATAGTAGAAATGGCGCGTAAAAACACCGCCATGATGTACGACCCTCAATTCACCTTAAGCGTGAGCTTGTTGGCACTTTTGGTATATAGTACACTCAACAGCTTGCTCATTGCGGTTATTTACCGCAGGGTCGTCTTTAGAGACTAGCGCACAACTGCGCACCGAGCGCATCGTAATCTATCCCATCAAAATTTCCGCTCGACATCATGAGCAGCACTTTATTGTGCCAATCTTGTTTGGTGATGAAATCAAGTACAGCTTGCGTTTCGGTACAAATGAGTACGTTCCCGCCGAAGCCAGCCTGTACTTCTGACACCTCTAACGCAGGTAATTTTTTGTGCGCTACCACCTCCGGACTGAAATAAACGAGCGCTTGATCTGCTGCTGCCATTGCTCCGTCGTATTGCGGTAAAAATTCCTTTTGCAATGAACTAAAAGTGTGGAGTTCCATGCAAGCGACCACTTCCCGATCTGGATATTGTAGCTTGACAGCAGCGGTAGTTGCCTTGAGTTTTGAGGGTGAGTGCGCAAAATCTTTATAGAGCACAAAGCTGTCTTGCGCAATTACTTTTTGAAGCCGCTTGCCTGCACCCGTAAAATCGGCCATGGCATTTAGAAAATCGGGAGCTGCAATGCCCATTTGCCCCGCCACATACATGGCCCCCATTAAATTTTGTAGGTTGTGTGCACCAAAGACTTGCAAGGGATATTGTTGTCCTTGGTAAGTCAGTAAGGTACCGTTTTCGGTTGGCTGGAAATCTGGTGTGGAATAAGGCAACAATTGAAGACCAGTTGCTGCCGCTGCCAGCTTTTGGATTTCGGCATCTTCTGAGTTGTAGACCAAAGCACCGTTGGGCTCAATGAGCGATATAAAAGTTTCGAATTGTTCGACGTAGTTTTCAAAGGTCGGAAAGACGTTGATGTGGTCCCAGGCGATACCCGAAAGCAAGGCGATATGCGGCTTGTAGAGGTGGAACTTGGGGCGGCGGTCTATGGGTGAACTCAGGTATTCGTCGCCTTCTAAAATGATGAACTTCGCTTCTTTGGTGAGCTTGACCATGCAATCATAGCCATCGAGTTGCGCGCCAACCATGTAATCGACATCGATTTGCAATTGAGCTACTGCATGCAGCAACATGGAGGTGATGGTGGTCTTGCCGTGGCTGCCGCCAATCACTACCCTGATTTGCTCCTTGCTTTGCTCATAAAGGTATTCCGGATAACTATAGATGGCCAAGCCTAATGCTTTGGCCGCTAACAACTCTGGGTTGTCTGCGCGGGCGTGCATGCCCAAAATAACGGCAGAAAGGCCCGAATGAATGCGTGTTGCATCCCAGCCGAGTTGAACCGGTAGGATGCCTTGTTTTTGTAGTCGGGTGCGCGAAGGCTCAAAGATTTCGTCGTCTGAACCGCTGACCTCAAATCCTTTTCTGGAGAGTGCAATGGCGAGATTGTGCATTGCGCTGCCTCCAATGGCAATAAAATGTACTTGCATAAACTTATTTATTCAAAACGTTGGCACCGGTAGATTCATTGAACCATATATATTCCGTACTCACTTGTCCGTCTCTTGTGAAATAAGTTTTGCCGTTTTCATCTGTTGTTTGCTCGAAAACCACACCGTGTCCGTTGGGATCAACAACCACTCTGCGGATAATGACTTTCGTCACATACCCTTCTTTGTTCTTCAATTGATAAGTCTTTTCTGTAAGGGTATTGGCGGCAAAGAGCACACCGTTTTCGTCGCGAAGATAGTTAGGCGTTGTTTTGAGCTGCACTGTAGACGCGGCGGTTTTTTGAATTTGTTCGTATTGGGTTTGACCGCTATTGGCTGCGGTCTCCTGTTGTACTTGTTTGGTGTAAGCCACATTTTGATTGCGCTGATCGAGCTCATTTTTGACCTTCTCATCGCTTGCTGCTTGTTGCTTGAGTTGGAGGTCTTTTTGATTTTGGATTACATTGAGGCGATCGAGTTCACTTTGTTGGCGCACGTCGGCCTCTTGTTTTTGAGTTTGTGATTGGTCGTCTTTGGCATCTTTCCAGACGCTGAGGTTGGTGCTATTTTCTTGCTGACGAACGGCAGTGGCCGCAGCACGGGAAGTGACGGCAACTTCGTGAGACTGCAGTTCTTGGGCCTGATTTGCTTGCAGGGCGTTTTGTGTTGCCGTATTTTGCTTGGTGTTGAGTTCGCGCTGTGCGCGGGTCATTTCGAGTTGGGCCGTGGTTTCAAAAGAACCGACTTGCGCGTTTTGCTGCGAGAAGTAATTTTGATACTCCACTTCGGTGCGAATTTGTTGCTGTGTGCGATACGGCGTTTCTTGCTTGGCATCTCTACTGACTTGCAGGTCATTGAAAGCCATTGAGTTTTCACCGCTTACTGCTTCACCTGGAGCAGCAAGTCGGATGCCGGCTGGTTCTACAGCAACATCTTCTTTTGGCGCAGCAGGTTTGATCGGTGTCAGGATAGTTCTTAGCGAATCTGCGCTTTTTTGAATTCTTGATACTTCGCCTTGGCTCAAGTATTGTTGTTGGGCCTGAGCGCTAAGTTGGAGTTTTTCGAGGGCCTTGAGCGCAGCTGTGTTGTCTTTGACTTTGACCAATTGGTAGGCGCTTATGCGCGCAGCATAATAGGCCTCCATGGCAGCGATCTTTTCCTTGAGTTCAATGACGCCAGGCTCATTTTGACGGCTTTTCATGGGGTCAGAATTGAGAATAGACTTTGCCGTTCCGTAAAACTGTGGCCCTTTATTGAAGTTTTCATTGGCTTTTGCCAATTGGTTTTGGTAGACCTGAGACATCGAGTTGATCCCTTCGGTAACGCGCTTCATGCCGGCTTGCAAATCTTTGGAATAGGAGTCGATAAGGGCTTGTTTGTGAAATAGCGCAATTTGCTTATCGGCCTTTTTGTAGGTTTCTAGCGCGAGGTCGTATTTCTTTTGGAGGTATTGGTCGTTGGCCAATTTCATGGTTTTTTTGAGTTCGGCCTCGTTTTGGATGTCAAAGCGGAGGTCTTTTAACTGGGCCAATTGCGTATTGACCGCTTCTTTTTCTGTTGGTTTGATCAGCTGTGCCTCTTTATATTTGGCTTCTGCTTCGTCGTATTTTTTAGCGGTAATGAGGGCTGTAGCCGCCTGCATGGCTTTTTGAAACGCCTGTGTTTTGGCTTGCGCATCGGCAGCTTCATTGCGCAATTGTGCAATTTGTTGACGCTCGGCATTGACTTTCGGCTGATTGGGGATAATCGCATCGGCTGCCTTGAGTTTAGACTCCGCTAAATTGAGGTCGCCTGTATTTTTAGCAGCAAGCGCTTCGTCTAAGAGCTGGGCCACTTGCGCTTCGTCTTGGCTGCGCTTGAGGGCCGCTGCTTTTTGATCGCTAATTTGTTGTTTTTTCTGACTGGCCAGGGCGTAATCTGGGCGAATCATGAGGATGGTATCATAATAAGGCACCGCTTTGTCTGGCTGATTGGCAGCAATTTGCTGATTGGCAAGTTGCATCAGGCGAGCGATTGATTTTTGGTCGATGGCATACTGATACGCCTCTGAGGCCTTGGCATCGGCATCGGTTTTGACCAAAGGAACTTGAACAACCGCGCCACCAGACCACACATATTTGTCGGTGATTTGGTTTTTGGCGAAATTGAGGTCGACGTCGGGTTTTAATTCATAGAGTTCGCAGCTGAGGTTGCGCGCAAGATGCAAGCCACTTGGGCTATTGGCTTGGCCTTGTAGTGTGGTGAGGTCAAATAAAATGTATTTGGTAAGGAAACCTCCTTTGGTGAGGCGCAGTTGAACTGGCTGCCCTTGCGAGATTTTTGCCGATACAAAGAACTCCCCGCTTTGGTTGCTCAGGACTTTGGTCAGGACGGCATCTTGCTGCATGAGGTCGATGCTGACCCCATAAACATCTTTGTGATCGAGTAAATTGGTGGTTCGCCCTTCAATCACCACAAGGAAATCGCGCTGAGCAGATAGCCCAACCGGGAGAAATAATAATACGAGGACAAGTAATTTGATCATGGCAAACAACAGTTAGTCAAATGAACCAATTCAACGCAATTTGGTACATTTGTTTCGAACACAAATTTGCTAAAAATCAACGAGTAAAAAAAATGCTACGCTACGATCAATTGAGTTACTGGGAACGCGAGCAGTATCTCGTCGGAAATACTTTCGTTATAGTAGGTGCGGGGCTCGTTGGGCTGTCTACCGCACTCTCTTTGCACGACCGCTTTCCCGATGAAAAAATCATGGTGCTCGAACGCGGCTACCTACCCACCGGCGCGAGTACAAAAAATGCCGGTTTCACTTGTTTTGGAAGCCCCTCCGAACTCCAAGACGATTTTCAGCATATGTCAGCAGGAAAAGTCTGGCAGACCATCGAGCTGCGGCTCAAGGGGCTCGAACTGCTCAAAAAAAGAGTCGGAGCGACTGCTATGCACTACCGCAATTGTGGTTCTTGGGATTTAATTAGCACGCAAGAGCCCGACATCAATGCAGAATTCATCGCTGACTTGAACGCGCAATTCAAAACCCATTTTGGCCTAGAAAACGTTTATCAAAAAGACCCTCATTTTCAAGAGAAATTTGGCTTCAACGGCTTTCAGTCTGCCTATTTCAATGCATATGAGGGCAGTATCGATACCGGCAAAATGATCGCACAACTGTATCAACAATGTGTTGCTGCAGGCATCCAATTCTTGTTCGCAACGGAGGTCAAATCTTGGGTATCTGGCCAAAATGAGGTCAGTGTGGAAACGCCATATGGCGAGCTCTCAGCACAGCACCTCTTTTTATGTACCAATGGCTTTGCTCAAACTTATTTTCAAGACGAGCTTATGCCAGCGCGTGCGCAGGTATTGATCACCAAACCGCTGACACACCGAGTAAAAGGCACCTTTCACAGCGACCGCGGCTACTATTATTTCAGGGATATAGGCCAGCGCATTTTATTGGGCGGCGGGCGGCACCTCGACTTCCAAACCGAAACCAGCACCGCCTTTGAAAAAAATGAACGCATCCGCGCGGCACTGCTCCATAAATTCAAAGAAGAAATCTTGCCAGGGCAAGTTTTTGAAATCGACTATGAATGGTCGGGGATCATGTGCGTGGGAGCCGAAAAAAAACCAATTATTCGCTCCCTGAACAAAAACGTGCACGCAGGTGTTCGAATGGGAGGCATGGGTGTGGCGATAGGTTCGGCCGTCGGAGCAGCCTTAAGTAAACTGGTTTAACATGAAGCAAGCAAAAGAAGCAAAAGAAGCGTTTATCAATCCGATTGACCCCGATAAAATTGCAGAAAATCCGCATTTGCTCCCATATGCCCACACAGTGGGTGGTGCGGTTATTAAACCAGAAAACACCGGCAAACTCAAAGGCCGCGCACTGAGCGCCATGAACCAGCAAACCGATGTGCAGCTCTCCCAAATTTATGAGCAAATGCAATTATTGGCGGCTCAAGCCCAAAAAATACAAGTCAGAAAGTCTATTTCAGACTACATCTACCAGACAGAACTCCGCTTTGAACCCTTGATCAACCACACGTATCACCTCTACCGCAAAGCAGATCAAAAACTCATGCTCTCGCTCATCGGGCCGCAGTCTTGGGGCAGATCAGGTGAAACGCTCACTTATCTAGCCAGTGTCAAATTACTCGCCGACCACACCTGGGAGGTACTCGAACAAAACCCCGATTTCGACTTTAACGGATAAAGTACCAATTGCAATCGTCGGAATGAGCCGCGCTAAACACGTAACCCATTTCGTTGTAGGATTTCACAGCGGCAATGGATTCAATTGATTTTGCTGCGCACCAACTTGCCATGGAACCGCGGGCTTGTTTGGAAAAAACCGACACCGATTTCAATTGGCCATTTTTGAGCTCGACAAAATGAGGCGTTACAAAGCGTGCGCGCAAACGCTCGTCTTGCACGACATCACTGTATTCCGAACTGGCCAAATTGAGGATCATTTCATTCTTATTGAGCTGCTTGAGCAAGTATTTTTCGATAGGCGCACGCCAAAAAGCATACAAAGATTGCCCGTTCGGAGCAGCTCCGCGTTGCGCCATTTCCAAACGGTATGGTTCAATGAGGTCAAACGGACGCAATAGCCCGTGGAGCCCTGATAAAATCAATAAGTTTACATGTAAATAATCCAATTCATGCGCGCTCAATTGTTCTGCATCTAAGGCCTTGAAGGCTTCACCGATATATGCAAATAAAGCTGGAGCGGTATTGGTTTGATTGCCTTTTTGACCCCATTGCTGAAACTGAACGAAGGTTTTCGTGGCTTTATCTTGGGAAAGTTTCATCCGAACTGCAAAGTCTGAAGCTGTCCAATGCTTGAGTTCTTGGATCAGTAATTTCGTCTCTTTTTTAAAGAGTAGCGAGCCTTGGGTATTTCCAGGAAAAGTGCGCTGTAACTTGGCCGGTGACAAGAGTATTTTCATTGACCGTAAATTTAGTTGGAAAGCGCTTATTTTCTAAAGAAAATTTCATAATTTCAGCGTGCTAAACTCAGAACTACCCTATGAAACTACGCTACCTCATTGGCCTACTCAGCCTCTCTAGTCTCGCATTTGGCCAAGAAGCGACCTTTTACGGCTATGTAAGCCCCACCACAGCTGCCTTAGTACCCGCGCAAAGCACCAATCCAAAGCAAGATGTCGTTATTCCCAACTTCAAGGGAAGAGAGCTCCCCGTGCAGTTGAGCAGCAATGCGCATCAGCCCGATTGGGTCTGGCAGCAACACGGCAGCAACAACAATCAAAAAACAACTTCGGCCAGCTTACTTTGGCAAGTACAAGGCATCGGAAATGGTATTTCACCGCCAGACCCCTCTGGAGAAGCTGACTCCACAGTATACATTCAAGGAACCAACGCGGGCAGTGGAGGCTCGTACAAAATATTCAACAAAACGACCGGAGCAGCCGTTAGCGGCACACTCGTGATGGCTTCGCTTAGTAGCCCAACAGTCACTGGTTTGGGCGACCCCGTAATCTTATACTACAAAAGTGCAAAGCGCTGGATCATTACCCAATTTTCCACACAAGCACAAAAGAAGTTATTGGTTTATGTATCGCAAACCAGCAATCCGCAGGGCGCTTACTATTTTTACCAGTTTACTTGCCCCAACTTTCCTGATTACCCCAAATGGAGTATTTCGGAAAGCTCAGATGCCTTACTCGCTTCTACCAACGAAGGCGGCCCTCCGCGCGTATACGCCATGAAACTCAGTGCACTCGTTACGGGCGCCACTTCTCCATTTATCGGGGTAGCTATTGGTTATACACTCAATGGCTTTGGCTTCCAATCCATTACTCCTGTTGACCTCGAAGGCGACTTTGCTGCACCGGCTGGCCAAAATCCCTTATTTGTGCGCCACCGAGACGACGAAAAACACAGCAATGGTTCTCCAGATAGCCCGACCAACGACTGGATTGAAATTTGGGAAATGACCATCAACTGGACCAACAACACCGGTAGCGTTGCCAAAATTCAAGATGTTCCGATCACCGAAATCGATTCTGACCTTTGCGGCCTCACGAGTTTTTCTTGCATTGCCCAACCCGGCACCACCGTTAAACTCGACCCGCTGCGCGAGTGCGTCATGTACAAAGCACCTATGCGTGTTTTCAATGACCACCAAGCGATGGCGCTCTGCTTGTCTACTGATGTCAATGGCAACAACCGCGCTGGCGTGCGCTGGCTAGAACTCCGCCGCCCAACGGGAAGTACGGGTTCTTGGAGTTTGTATCAAGAAGGTACTTACGCCCCCGGCACCACCCTCAACCGCTGGATGCCCGCCATCAATATCGATAAATACGGCAACATTATGTTGGCTTACTCAACGTCTGGAACCACTGCACCCGACTACCCTTCTATCCAAATGACGGGCAGAAAAGCCTGTGATCCGCTCGGTCAAATGACGCTCCCCGAAATGGTCATTAAGCAGGGAATGTCTGCACGCACTTCCAACACCCGCTGGGGAGACTACCACCATATGTGTGTAGACGACTTCGATGGCCTCACCTTTTATTACACGGGCGTGGTCATGAACTCCAATAACAACATCGTCACCAATGTATCTGCGTTCAAAATGAACCCGGATAGCCTCGATTTAGCCATTCTCAGCGCCTTTACCACCCAAACAGGTGGTATTTGTGGGTCGAGCACACAGATTGCTGTGGTGGTAGAAAATAGAGGCGTCAATACCGTCAATTCATTCAACCTCTCCGGACAAGTAGGAAGCGGTACTTCCACAAGTCAAGCATTTACGAGCTCAAATCTAACGGCTTATCAAACAACCGATACGCTCTATTATACAATCAACGGACTACAACCTGGTGCCAACGACGTCCTATTACAACTCGCTAATATCAACGGTTTGGGCAACGACGAAAACACTTGCAACGACGCTTACAATCTAAATATCACGGTTATCGGCGCTAGCTCAGTTTCAGTCAATGCCTTGATAAGCCAACAACCAAGTTGCAATGCGAGCAATGGTATAGTGCAGCTTCAAGCTACAGGCAACAGCGGCCCTTACACCTATTCCATCGATAATACAGCCCCACAAACCTCCAACACATTCAGCAACCTCGGTGCGGGCAACTATACTTATACCGTATTTGACAATCAAGGTTGTGCAGTCTCTGGTTCATTTACCATTGCTGCCACTACAACAATTGCTGCTAGCGTAGCACAGACAAGCACAATTGCCTGCGCAGGCGCACAAACAGCTAATTTAGTGGTCACGCCATCTGGCGGCACCGCACCGTACAGCTATTCTATCGACAATGGTGCAGACCAAGCGAGCAATACTTTCAGCAACTTAGGTGCAGGTACCTACACCATCGGTGTAATCGATGCGAACGGCTGTTACACCACCCTAACTTATATCGTTACCCAGCCAAGTCCGTTGAGCGTCAACATGATTCCAACCATGATCAGCTGTAATGGTGCAAGCGATGGCGCACTCAACTGCCAGGTTAGCGGCGGAACAAGCCCTTATCTGTACGCCATTAATGGTGGTGCTGTAACCAGTAGTGCTGTATTTTCAAATTTACCTGCCGGATCTTACACCCTCACGGCCATTGACGCAAATGGTTGCCAACAAGGCTTTACAAGCACCATCACAGAACCCACGGCAATCAGCCTCACCGCTAATACAACGGTGTCAAACGGCAACGATGGTACCATTTCGCTTTCAGCGAGCGGAGGTAATTCGCCTTACACCTACTCTATGGATGGGCAAACTTTTTATTCAGGATCTTTCTTTGCGAGCTTGGCAATCGGTACTTACACGTGTTATGTCAAAGACAACAATGGCTGTATCACCTCAATTGAAGTTACTGTGAATACCTCTAGCTTATCTGAACTCAGTTTTCAAATGATCTCGCTGTATCCGAATCCAAATAAGGGAATTTTTGAAATACAACTCGATGGCTGTAAAAGTGCTGGTTTAGAAGCCAAACTATTCAATATGCAAGGACAACACATCGCTAGTTTTCAATTAAAATCTAGCAATGGACAAGTCAAACAGACCATTGAACTGAGTCCAAAAATTGCTGCAGGCAGTTATTATTTGGGTATTTACGATGAAGGTCAGAGTGGCCTCTTGCAATTCATCAAAGAATAACATCAATCGAATTCAAAAGTAGCGAGGTCGAGCTCTTCATCGACAGAAGCCAAGCGCCTCGTTACTTCTCTTTTGACCTCATAAGGCGTGCCATAGTTTTGGTAGAACTGTACCGTAAGTATGGCTTTGCCACTCAAAGATGGCCTGTGATTCCCGTAATAATGTGCCTGAATGCGGTAAGTGCCTTTTGGTGCTTTGCGGATCAAGTATTCCTCTGGTCCATAGCCTTGGGTAAAGTCATTGGAAATGCGCCCTCCATTTGAAGTGAGTTTGTAGCTGTACATGCATTTTTCTTGATTGGGCTCCGTGACCCATAAATCGACATCAGTGTTGTCGGCGTCCCAATTGAGTACAATTCGGATGTCCATGGGCAACTGCACCAAGAAATCCTTAGGAATTGCTTTGGTGTCAATTTCCTTCGGATGCTGTGCAATCAAGTGATTGATTTCGTTGAGCGCGATCAGGTGAATGCCTTCAAAACGACCATCGTAGTCTTTTTTCACCACTTTATACAGTTGCTGTACGGCCTCCTTATATTTGCCTATTTCTGCCAAGGCCAAACCGTAATCTCGGTAAGATTGTGGCTCTTCAGGATGCAAATCGATAACCGACTTCAAAACCTCAATGGCCAACTTCTCCGCTTTCAATTGCAGCAGCTTTTGAGCAAAAACGCGAAGCAAAGCTGCATCTTTGAGCTGCATTTCGGCCAAGTTACTCAAAATGCGAACGGCAAGTTTGGGCTGCTTCTTTTGTAGAAAATAATCGCAAACATCGATGTAGAACGAAGGTTGACTGGCGTACTTCTCGCGCAGCTCAAGGTAGCGCGCGTAAGCATTTTTGGTAGGTACCGACCTCAGGCTTTTGAGATATGGTGTCTTTGGATTCCAACAAGCTACTTTAATCCTTGGACCTGCGGCCACTTGACCAACAGTATTTGTGGTGTTCGCATTTGCAGCAACCAACGTATGATAAGTGCCCCAAGTAGTTGTTGCCAAAGCATCAAAACCCTGCACAGTTGATGTGCTAGATGGCGACCAATTGTACGACGCAGCTCCTGTAGTTGAAAGACTCAGCTGCACATTTTCATTTTGAGTAACTTGAGCGACTTGCTCTGTAGCTGGTGGTGGTGGCGCCTCTTGTAGGTCATCGGTCACCTCAACGGAACCAAATGCAAAGTTTGATTCTTCCTTTCGCACTTGTTTCCTAGGTTTTTTCCAGTACCAATTTTGATATACTTTCCACTCTTTTTTGATGCGCTTGAGGTGTTGTTTGTTGGCTTTTTCTTGATCGTATTCCACCTTGGACAAGGCTTTAAAATAGGCCTTTCTCATGGACGCTGGAGGCGTAATGCGGTAAGTGAGGTAATCCGAGAGTGAGTCTAGAACCAGCAACGAACTAGCCGAACTCACGAGATTGTATTTGAGCCCCAGCGCACAAATCTCTTTTTGATAAACCTGAGGCTGCTCTTCAAGTTGTTGGAGCTTGGCCAAAGCCCAGCGCTTTGCTTGGGCCGGCGCACTTTTTGAAAGTTGTTTGGCATCCCAAACTAGCGCTTGCTCAGCCAACACCTTTTTGGTAGAAAGTCCGAATTGAGCAGTGAGTTGCTTGATTGCAAGTGGGGCTTTTATACTGAGCATGATGCGCTCGCTATTGGCTGAAAGTGGTGTGCAATAATATTCAAGCCCAGCTTTTTTTTCTTTGAAACCCAAAAATTGGAGGTAAGTACGCTTCAAGTACTTCAGTGCATTCGGCACACTTTGGTTATTTAAGTCTATCATTTCCCCATTTGATTCTTCTGCCAATTGTCTGAGCAGACCTTTATCGGTGAGCTGACTACTGACCACAGGGTAGATTGGGGACATTCCCCTACTTTTCACTTGCTCCCCTAGGGTATGCAAGCCGTCGCTAAAAAGTAAGATTTCATCGCCGTGAAAGCGCCCAAAAGAAAGACAAGAGAGTGAAGTGGCGCCATCGTAGTGTTGTTGCTTCAACACACGCCTCAGCGCCATTGCCTTGCCATTTACAATTGGCAATTGCTTTCGTTCCAATACTTGGTGCGCAAAACAAATCAGTTCGAGCTTGCCATTCTTGATCCATTTGAGATAGGACTCCAAAAGCGCCAACTCTTTATCTAGTTGGGCTTGTGTCCTAGACGCAGAGATATCCCAACACACCGTGAGGCATTTAGGCGCTTTTTTACGCGCATATTTACGCGGCAAGGCCAAATTGGTATGCAAGTAATGATGCCCACCCACAAGCCCACCAGAAACTACTGTGGCGGCATTGAGCGCTTGTTTGATCTCTATATTTGCCCTCACCACTTCTTTGCGGCTCCTCAGCTTTTTGAGTACTTGTACCTGCCCTTGGCGATAGGTAAGTGCTTTGAAGCTAAAGGATGTTACCGGCTGATCGTGACGCAATGGCAGCTTAAAATAGGCCGCATGCGCATCTTGAGGCAAAACCGAACTCACTTCAAATGTGACGCGCTTAGTGACTTTGGGCAATAAAGGATAAACACGCATTTTAAACAAGTTCCCGGATACTTTTTCTAGCAAACCAGGGTCTATACCTTTTCTGACCGTTGCTTCATAGGCAATACGCGCCTGCTGCTTTTCTACCCCAACCGCCGGACGCATTTCACCGTTTACCTCCAACTGAAAAGAGGTGATCGTTTGGTTATCTTGCACTGGAAATTCAAATTCTGTTTCGAGCACACGCTCAAACTGATTGTAAAAAACAAGTTCGTAACGCGTGCGCGCAAAACCATTTTCGAGGTAAGACGTGATGTGCAAAGAATGAATTTGAATCTGCTCTTTTTCTTCACCTTTGCTTTTTAAGCTCGGGATTTGAGAAGGGAGGGGCGCGCGGTTATCAAGATGGGTCACTTTTGAATGATCTGTGATCAGACGGCGGTAAGGATCAGCAACGCTTTTATTGGGAATGATCGTCCAATAAATGCCAAGCCCAACAACAGCTATCAAAACAAGTGCGAGGTAAATTCTATTTTTCATAAGCGCATAAAAACGTAGTAACGCAGACTAGACGTAAAACAAACAAAAAAGCCGCTCCAAGGAGCGGCTTTTTACAAAAGTTTATTTGAAGTCTTAGGCGCGTAAACGCTTAGAGAAGTCTAATAAGATTGGTGTGGCTACACACAATGAAGAGTAGGTTCCGATCAAGACGCCAACAAGTAAGGCGAACAAGAAGCCTTTGATAGCCGGGCCACCGAAGATGAACATAATCAAGACAACAACGAATAGGATCATTGAGGTATTGAATGTTCTGGAAAGCGTTCTGTTCAAAGAGCTGTTGATGATGTCACCGTGGTTGTCTTCTGGCTTGCTTTTGCGCAGGTTCTCACGGATACGGTCAAATACAATGACGGTGTCGTTCATGGAGTAACCAATGACGGTAAGGATAGCTGCAATAAACGCTTGGTTTACATCAAGTGTGAATGGCAAGTAACCGTGAAGCAAAGAGAAGATAGAGATGACGAAGAAGGCATCGTGCGCCAAACCAACGATGGCACCCAAAGAGTACTGCCAGTGGCCAAAACGGATGAGGATGTAAGCAAAGATAGCCAACAAAGCAAGGGTAATAGCGATGGTAGATGAAGTCCAGAGCTCGCTAGAAATAGAAGCAGAAATGGCACGAGACTCGAGTACGTCGTAGCTACCCATTTTGTCTTTGCAAGCATCTAAACCTAGTTTGAGTTGCTTATTGACTTGGTCTGTAGCGCCGTCGTTGTTGAGCAAGTAGTTGGTTACGATTTCTACGTTGAAGTCATTGGATTTGGTTTTGAGGTCAACAGAAGCTGGCTCGCCATTTTCTACAAAAACTTTGGTGAGTTCTTTGCGAATGGTTTCGATGTCAGCTTTCTTTTCAAATTTAACCGCAAATGTACGGCCACCTGTAAACTCAACGCTTTGTTTCAAACCGCGTGTGCTGAGTGAAATAACACCTGCAATGGTAACGACAATAGAGAATACGTAGAAGTATTTTCTCTTGCCCATCCAGTCAAAGTTGAAGTTTTGGAAGAGGCCTTTTGAGTATTTAGTGTTGAATTCAACTTTTTTGCCTTTTGCCAACCAAGTGTGGATGGCGAGCTCGGCAATCACCATTGCGGAGAACATAGAGGTGAAGATACCAATGATGAGGGTTGTAGCGAAAGATTCGATTTCACCTGTACCGAAGATTTTGAGGATAATCGCAACAAGTAAGTGGGTTACGTTTGCATCGATGATTGAAGGCAATGCTTTGCGGAAACCGGTATTGATGGCTGTTTCTGTATCGGCGCCCATGGCTTGTTCTTCGCGAACGCGCTCAAAGATGAGGATGTTGGCATCGACTGCCGTACCAATTGTAAGAACGATACCTGCAATACCTGCCAGGGTAAGTACCGCACCAAAAGAGGCAAGTGATCCGAAGATGAACACAACGTTGACGATAAGTGCGATGTTGGCTGCTTGACCTGCTTTACCGTAGTAGAACATCATGTAAAGCAATACCGCGATAAACGCAACGCCGAAAGAGATGAGACCAGCTTGTGAGTTCTCGGCACCAATTGTTGGCCCTACTTTTTGTAAGTCTTTGATGACACAAGGAACCGGAAGGGCGCCGCCATTGAGTAAGCCAGCGAGGTCTTCTGCTTCTTGGAAAGTAAAGCTACCAGAGATTTGAGTGTTACCGTTGGTAATGGCGTTGATGACGCGCGGTGCGCTATAAACAACACTATCCATTGAAATGGCAATAATGCGGTCTTTGTTTTCGGTTGTCATGCGGCCCCACTCGTCTGCTCCTTCGTCGGTCATGGAAAGACTTACGATGATCGAACCATCTGTTTGGTCGTAGTCAACTTTTGCGTTGCTCACGTGCTCTCCACGAACGCGCGCTTTACCTGTATCGGGAATGCGACAAGCGTAAAGGAAATAAGCAGTTTTCTTGGATTTGTTGTCAACGCTTTCTGGCTTCGCAGACCACATGAATTTGAGGTCTTGTGGGAAGGCGCTTTGAACGTCTTTGCGACGCAAGATGGCATCTACTGTTGCTTTTTCGTTTGCGTTTACATAACCCATGGCGTAACCACCTACAGGAACAACCAACTCAGCAAGGCCTTTTTTGGCTGCATTAGCGATCGTAGTTTGGGTGGCAGCTTCAGGTTTTATGGTGTCGTTTTGAACCGCTGTGGTATCTGAGGTAGTGTCTGCTTCTGAAGCGAGCTCGTCGATCACCACTTCGTTTTGTTTGCTCAAACGAGACGCTTCTTGCCATTGCATTTGAAGTTGGTCTGGCATATAGGTTTCGTAGAACTCGAGGTTCGCTGTAGAGCGAATTTTGCGCGATACAGTTTCTTCGTCTTGCACACCTGGAAGCTCGATGTAGAGGCGGTTGGTAGCGAGGTCGCGTTGGATGTTGGGTTGTGCTACACCAAATTGGTTGATGCGGCGACCAATGATGTCTTCAATACCTTTCATGGAAGAAGCAACGAGGTCGCGAAGGTAGTTTTCAACTTCTGCGTCAGAAGTTTTGATACCGATAGACTCTCCTTTGATGACGTAGCTCAACGGTAAAGAACCGTTTGCTTTTTTGTACGCTGAAATAAACGTAGCAATGAAGTCTCCACCTTGTTTGTTGTAGGTAGCTACAGCGCGATTAAATGGCTTCGTGAATTTTGGATCGGTTACGCTTTTGACATGGCCGCGGATGAGGTCTGGGTAAGAAATTTCTACCGTAACGCTCATACCACCTACGAGGTCAAGACCAAAGGCAAGCGACATTTTCTTCACTTGACCAAAAGTTGAACCCAAAACAGGATACACAGGCTTTTCGCCTTTGTCGCGAAGGATTTCGTTGATAAAAGCTGCACGGGCAAGCTCTACCGCTTCGGGATTGTTGAAATTGACTTCAGTATTGTTGGGGAGCACGGCAATACCACCGTTGTTCTTGGCTTCGTCGCGAAGCATTTTCACTTTAAGATCTGCTTCTTTCGCCGCTTTGTTTTCAACGCTACTAGCTACCCACGTGAAGGAGAGCTGGTAAACGCAAACCGCGGTAAGAAGAATGGACAAGAACCAAAAAAATCCTTTTAAACGCATTTCTTGAATATTTGAATTTGAATTAAGGTTGCAAATATAGGATTTTGGATCCTTAAATTCAAATAAAAAATCTAGGCTTCTTCAGCTAATGCAATTAAGCCTTGGGCAAAAGATTGCCATGCCTTCTCTAGATCCAAATTCAAAGCGGAGAGGCGCTGGTTACATTTTTCGATATCTCCTTGATTAAAAAGACTTTGCACACGACTAGAAAAGTCTTGAGGCGCAACAGCAGACAGTTCAAATCCATGGCCTTGTGCGCTTAGCCCTTCGGCTAATCCGCCGACATTTGTGCATAAAACAGCGCGCTTTTGACTCAGTGCCATCGCACGAATACCCGATTGTGTCGCATTTAAGTAAGGCAAAACAACTAAATCGGCTGCTGCAAAATAGGTATCCACCTCAGCATCGGGAAGATAACGATTGACAAATTTCCAGTTTGCGAAGGGCAATTCTTGGAGCGCTTGTTCGTAAATTTGCGCGTCGCCATAAACCTCGCCAGCGATGAGTAATTGATATGAAGCATCTAAAAGACCAAAAGCGGCTATCAATTCAGAAAGTCCTTTGTAGGGCCGAATGAGTCCGAAGAAAAGCAAGGTTCTTTTCTCCGGATCAAGACCTAGTTGCAGCCGTGCAGCTTGGGTATCAATCGCATCGGCCTCCCCTTCATAAGGCGGATGCGCAATGAGCGCAATCTTTGCATCGGGCTTCAGTTCGAGGACATCTTTTTTGACGGCGGCAGAAAGCACCACAAAAGCGTCGTAAGCGTTCAAAAAGCAACGATTGAAAAAGCGGTCAAAAAAACGCTTTTCGTGCGGATTGAGATTGTGGATAATGGCTACTTTTTTGGTTTTGCGAGGCAAAAAATAGGTCCAAAAAACCATCATGGGTGCCATGAAGGTCATCCAGTAACTCGTGACAAAAATGGTGGGTTTCGAGCGCTTGAAAAGCAGTGCTGAACGCAGATAAGTGAAAGGATTAAAAGTAGAAACAACGCGTTCAAATTGTTGTTTCTCTGTGCTTTCTTCAAACTGAGAACTGCCCGGAAAAAGGAAGTCGGGGTACTGTTTTTTGAAGGTATAGGCTGTTACATTTTTACTTTTAGACAAAGCGTCTAGCGTGCGCAAGCTGAATTTGGCAATCCCGCCCCTAAACGGAGGCAAGGCCGAGAAAAAAAGCCACTTTTGTTGTTGCGCACTCATTGATTTGGGTCGAGGTTTTTGGCCTTGCATCGCTCCAAAAAGGCCTTGAGTTCTTTATCGGTGAGTTCGTAGCCATCGCGATACATCACGCGCTTTTTGATGTTACCCAATTTGTCGTAGACGGTGGTCCAGCCGTGCGGAAGGTCATTGAGGTAGTTCACTTTAGAAAGGACCTCGCCTGTGTTGTAAAATTCTGTCCACAAGCCCATTCTCATGCCATCTTGATAGGTTCCTTTCAGCTTGGGCTTGCCATTGTAGAAGTTTTCCTGATATGACCCATTGAGCTTGCCGTTGGTATAATAAACCACCTTTTGAATTTGAAGTTTTTGTTCGAGCAGTTGTCCTTCTGAGAAGTAGAAAACACTTTTGCCGTGCAGCACATCTAGTTGATAGTTTACGGCACTGATCAATTCGCCATTTTGGGCGTAGTTATACCATAAGGAGTCTTTCTTTTCACCTTTGTAAAAACCATCAGCTAAGAGTTGTCCATTTTCGTAAAAAAGCAAAACGGAAGAACAGCCCCCCGGCAAACCATGCACCAACTCCGCTTTCTTTTGACCGCTTTCAAAATTGTAAATAAACTTACCAACTGGCTTGTCATTGAGAAAAGCGCCTTTGTATTGCAAAACGGAAGTGCCTGGGTAGTTTTTCTGCCAAGGTCCTTGTTTGCGGCCCTTTGCATCGGTCTGATTCAACTGCGCAAAAGAAAGCGTGCAGCAAACAAGGAGTATAATAAGGCTAGCTATTTTCATAAATATCGACTGAGTTCTGACAAATGTGCAATTTTTAAATCGGGTGCCTCCTTTACTTTTTCGATGGACTCGACCAAGACCGTGTACATACCAAGTTTCTTGCCAAATAAAATGTCTGTATTAGTGTCACCTACCATGATTGATTTTTGAAAATCGATGTTCGGAAAAGCGGCCTGCGCTTCAAAAGCCATTTTGGTATTGGGTTTTCGGCGCTGCGCTTGGCCATTCTTAAATTCGGTAGCGGCCAACACGATATCGATGTGCAAACCTACATTTTGTAAGGTGTCACACATATTTTGATGAATGGCGTCTAAAGCTTGCTCACTCAACAAACCTTTTGCAATGCATTGTTGGTTGGTCACGACAACAATATGTTCAAATGCGGCACCAATTTGGGCTGCGTTGTCTAGCAAACCTTCTGTAAAGCGAAAAGCAGCCCATTCCATGACGTAATTGTCAAAAATACGTTCATTGATGACGCCGTCTCGGTCTAAAAAGAGGGTCCAGCCCGGGCCTATTTTAGGAAAGGCCGTCATTCACCTAAACGGCTCGAAATGAGGTAGTGATTGCGCGTACTGGAGTTGCGCCCAATGAGTTCGGCAATAAAACCTGCCGTGAAAAACTGCACGCCAATGATCATTGCGACTAGCGCAACGTAAAAATCGCTGCGCGTAGACAAGCGCTCGGCTATTGGGTGGATCAATAGTTTGTCAATGCCCATGTAAGCAAACAAGCCAAAGCCCACCAAAAACATAAAGACACCAATGGCACCGAAAAAGTGCATGGGTTTTTTGGCAAACTTGCCCATAAAAGCAACCGTCATGAGGTCGAGTGGACCATTTAAAAAGCGGTTGAGGCCAAATTTGGTGACGCCGTATTGTCTGGCGCGGTGCTCGACAACCTTTTCGCCAATTTTTTGAAAACCAGCATATTTGGCCAATGCTGGAATATAGCGGTGCATGTCGCCATACAACTCAATGCTCTTGACCACCTCTACTTTATATGCTTTGAGACCACAATTGAAATCGTGGAGGTAAATACCGGTGATCCGACGCGCTGCCCAATTGTATAATTTGGTCGGGATGGTCTTGGAAAGTGGATCATGGCGCACTTTTTTCCAGCCCGAAACAACGTCGAGGTCTTCTTGGGTAATCATGCGATAGAGTTCCGGGATTTCGTCGGGAGAGTCTTGTAGATCGGCATCCATGGTAATAACGACATCGCCTTTTGCAGCTTCAAAACCCACTTGTAATGCGGCAGATTTGCCGTAATTGCGCTGAAAACGCAGCCCTTTTACAGCCTGATTTTTGTCGCGGAGCCCAACGATGGTTTGCCAAGAAGCGTCTTTGCTGCCGTCGTCTATAAAAAGAAGTTCGTAGCTGAAACCATGGCTATCCATGACCCGAACCAGCCAGTCGTGGAGTTCGGGCAAAGATTCTGCTTCGTTGTAAAGTGGAATGACGATCGAAAGTTGCATGGGCTAAATCTGAGAATCAAAGATACATTTTTTATTGGCCCAATTTGATCCATGAATAGCGTTGGCCTGCTATTTCGACAATATATACGCCCTCGGGTAAGGATTGTACATTGATTGTCGTTTGGCCGGGTGCAATGCTTGCGCTTAAAGTTAGTTTGCCGTCGAGCTGAAAAAAGCGCACCAACAACTCTTCTTGAACCGTGCCAAAAGACACCTGATCCTGACCAGGATTCGGATACATTTTGAAAGTTTTAGCCGTGCTCGATTCTTCCACACCAATGACAGATTCATTTGTAATGCGCCAGTGATCAAATGCCGCCTCTGTAATATTCGGGTTCGACGGGTAATCTGCTGTGCGCACAAATAATTGCATGTTATTGGTAAATGGCAAGAGGCCATTGAGCGCAACACTCTTGTATTCCCAGCTCATGGCTTGCCCTGGCGGCGCAACGATTTCTTCCAACACAACCTGTTCCAATCCGTTGCTCAGGATCACGAGCAAGGTGTCGTCAAAATTGCCGGGGCCGTGATAACAGTAGAAAGAGCGCGCATAACTGAGGTGTGGTGTGCTCAGGCCATTCAAATTAAATGTGGGTGAAATCAGGGTCGTAAAACCTTTGTCTACGTCGTTCTGATCCGGATTGGGCGTAGTGCCATTGCCTGTAACCATGGCCATTGCGCCACAGTCTAGGTTGCTGTCGTCGTTGAAAACCGTGTTGGTAGTCGGGTTCGGATTGCCGCGCTCCCAAAGCCCCGTTTCGGCATCACCAACCACAGACCAGCCAAAATCAAAAGTGAAATCGTCGTAAAAACCTTTGGGTAGTTCGATCAAAAGTGTTTGCGTGCTTGCTGTAATGAGTGGCGTGCTGCATACTGTTTGGTAACCCCACTTGCCTAAAATCAGTTCGTAGGTATCTTGGTAAAAAAGCGTGAGGTCTTCCTCCCCTAGGCCATTCGTCTGGCCTGAATGCGTGATTTGCGGATGGCGCAAGTTAATTTGAACATTCGACAAAGGCATTTGGCTACCCTGTTCAACCACTTTAATTTGGAGGTTGAAAGGTGGAATAGGCAGCAAATTGAAATTCATGGTGGTGGTTTGGCCGGCAAGAAGGTTCACCTGCATGATCTGCGGATAATAGCCCGGTTTGTTGACGTTGATCACGTAGCTTCCACTACCAGGCATACCTGTTTTGTAGACACCTTGCGCATTTGTTTTTTCGGTCATGGCAGCGCCGCTCAGTGCGACACTTACTTGTTCGAGCAGTTGGCCTGTGATCAAGTCCTTTACCTCACCTACCAAACTTGCTGCGGGCGCATAATTGATTTGCAGTACAAAAAGCCCTTCGGTGATGTCGGCGGCAACCGCTTTGTTGGATCCAAAAAATGGATAAACGCCCCAACAACCGTCATAACCGGGTGTTTGCCCCGGATAAGTATCATAACTACCAAGCTTGATCAGGTTTTGCGGGTCATGGGCGTCGTGCACCACAATACCATCACTGTAGTAACTCGTGACCAAATAAGCGCCCTTGACATGCACGTTGTGCGGAATCACGGAGGTGCCCTCTGCACTTTGCACGCGGTCGATCTCCTGGATTTGCTGCAAATTAGAGATGTCGTAGGCCGCCACAAAAGCACCCGAAATTTCGTCTGTGGTGTAGACCACACTGCCGTCTGCACTCGGCCAAATGTTGTGGGTAAATAAATTTGGCGTTGGATGCGTTGCCAAAAGTACCGGATTCGCGTGATCCGAGACATCTACAATGCAAAAGTAACCGTCGTAAATGTGGCCAGTGTAAAGTGTATCGTTGCGCTCAAAACCATCGTGGACATAAGACATATCGAAAACGCCCACCTCAACTGGCTGCATTGGATTGGTGTTGAGGTCCAGGATAATGACGCCGCCGTTTCCGCGATTGGCACCAAAAATATATGCGTACCCGCTCTCGGAAGTAAAACAGGTGTGTGCGCTTTGCCAAGGATTCGCCGCCGGCCCTGTGTAAAGTGCCGTACTCAAATTGACAGATTGCGGCAAGGGGCTGAGGTCAATGATGAGCAAGCCGTCTTCGGCTTCCGTGGTGACGTACGCGTAGTTGCCATAGACACACGGGTCGCGCCAGATGGATTCAGAACCCGGCAACCAAAAAACTTCTTGCGGCTGGGCGCCGTTTGTGATATCGACAATTGAGGTGCCTTTTGAGGTACCGACAATGGCGTATTCGTTGCCGAGCTCATCGGTATAACCCCATAGATCGTTGAGATTGGCGCCGTGCAGCGCTTGATAATCGATGTGCGAAAGTGAATCTATAGAAAATTGTGCAAAGGTGGAACTACCAACGAGCGATAACAGAAAAAACAAAACATATTTCATAAATCTTTACTTAGGTAGTTGACTTGCTTATTGACGGATGAATTTTTGTGCATAAGTGCCACTTGCGGTCTGTATTTCAATGAGGTAGGTTCCGGCTGGATACCCACTGAAGTCAACAAAACTTTCGGCAAAATTGGCAGTTGCGTTCATTTTTTCTCGGTATAATTCCCTGCCCATGAGGTCGCGGATGCGCAATTGCGCTACGCCTTGGA
Organism: Bacteroidota bacterium; assembly: GCA_041168605.1. Taxonomy (GTDB): domain Bacteria; phylum Bacteroidota; class Bacteroidia; order Flavobacteriales_D; family Crocinitomicaceae; genus UBA952. The sequence continues at coordinate 42,895 of JBEEKN010000003.1, forward strand.
TGTCGCCTTCCATTTCGATGGTCACCATACCCGCCCCCGGATTTGGATAAACCGCAACTTTTGGGTCGAGTGTTATTTGTGGCGCATTTAGTGTAAACCCAACAGTGAAATCATAGCGGTGGTAATGACCGAAATCGCCAGGGAAAAACTCGATGTAACTGCCGCCCACCTGACGCAAACGCATCTGGCCAGAGGTTTCACCTTCTACTTGTGCAGAATACCAGAAGGCCAAGCCGTCGTGATCGGTGTCTTCGATAATGATGGAATAACAACCCGGTGCGAGGTCAAAAGTGTCTTTGTATTGGGTCGTGTTTTGAAGGTTGTTGCGCTCAAAAAGCACGGTTCCGGCATGATCTAGCAATTTGTAGCTATTTTCGGTGGCTTTGTTGTTGGTGGTGAGCCAGATAAAGAAGGGGCCATCGATGCGTTCTGGTGCATCGTATTTAACTGTCATGAGGCTGTTTTGGTTGTACTCGTCCGGGCCGATATTGCCATTGACGTCGGCTACCCAAGCTGTAAATGTATACGAGCTGTCTTGCTCATACCACCAGTTCATGTCGGTGACAGGAATTTCGACAGTAGTTTGCTCTAAAAAGCCCAAATTGCCAGTCCAGTCAAAAACCAAATTCGAACCGTAGTCTAGCCAGCAGAAAATGCGACAAGAGGTGAGGGCCTGCGCACCTGTGTTTTTAAGAACGATGCGCGGATTCTGACAAGACGGATTCCACTTGGAATAATACTCGTAGTTGTTCGGATTGAGTACATCGATAATAGCCGCGTCATTTTGGAAGTTAGGCGCCGAATATGAAATGAGATCATAGGCCGCAATATAGTTTCCGCCTGCTTGCCCTGGGTCTGTAGTCGGGACCGCATTGATGGCATAATCCAAAGAAACGGTGTCTCCGGGTGTGACGTATGGGGTGAGTTCAAACTCGAACTCCTTGACTAAATCTCCTGGGCACCAACCTTCGCGTGCATAAGGCCAAGTTCCTCCTTGACTGATGTTGGGGTTGTCGCCGCAAACCATGGCATCCCAAATGCTCCAATTGAAGCGCGGCACGCCGTCAACTTTGATTTGATGGCTGTTATTGACCCACTCGCAGCAAGCGTAGTCGCCGACTTGGCCGTGGCCAGACATACGGGTCTTGATTTTAAACATTTCAGCGGTATCGCTCAGCACAACTGGCTTGGCTTGCAAAACTGCATCGGCCGCCATTTGTCCGAAGTTGTAAGATTTGAATTCAGACCAAATGGGTTCGCGCTTCACGACGTCGCGCGGCGGAATACCTTTTATGAATGCAAATTTGAGGTCAATGAGTTCTTGGGTGTTGTGCGCCGCTAGATCTACCAAACCGTGTAAGTATTGTTGGTAGTCGGTAACATCGTAAATCCAGGTAAAGCCATTGGGGCCGAGGTCAAACTGAATGCCATAAGGGGTGATATAGCGCGCGATTTCGATATCGTGAATGATTTCGTAAGGCGGGTTGTAAACCGTGATGGCTTGATTTTGTAGCGTTTGGGTGGTCTGGATGGGCGCAGAACTGATGAGCTGGCCATTGAGGTCGTAGGCGTTGGTGTTTCCTTCTAAGGCGCCAATGTAAGTCTGAACGAGTTCGAAATGGCGGTGCAAAGGAGCTTGTTCAAAAATCACAACTGGCTCTTTGAGCTGAAGTTGGGTCAGTACATTAACGTTCGCATTTGGAGCGACGTTGCCCTGTCCGATTTGTAGTAAAGGCCTTTGATTTTGGATGTTTTGCCCAACGTATTTGGTGTTGTTGGCTTTGATCATACCCAACTCAGAGGGCATTAGAACGTGGTCGTTCGGGCCCAAGTCTCGGGCATATTTCACGTTGTCGAAGTCGTGATAGAGCACTAAACTCGGCCAATTTGTATGCGTGGCGTCAATTTTTTGCGCGTAATACGCAGCAATAGTAGCAGGGCTCAGTGCCGCTTTGTAAATGCGCAATTCGTCTAGACTACCCTTCCAAGAAAGACTTTGGTCAGCGCCACTTGCACCGATGACGAGGCGGTGGAAATAGCCCATTTCACGGTTCTTGTTGTTGCCAGATAACCAAAGCTGCCCGTTTTTGTAAATATACATCTGACCCGTCGGTTGGTCTTTGACAAACGCCCAGTGGTTCCATTCATTGTCAATTTCGGGAGCACTTGCGGCTTGGTTGATGCGGTCGTAGCCCGTTTCGTCGCCGGCGTCAAAATAGATGTTGTTGTTGCTCCAAGGCATGTGGATATTGAAAATACGACGGCCCGCGGTGTCGAGGGCTTCCATGAAGGTGGTGTTCTGGGCTGTATTTCCGTTGCCTTTGGCCCAGAATTCGATCGTGAACTGATCGCCGATTTCTTCGTTGGCAAAAGACGAAAGCGTGTGGTTGTTCCCGCTGAGTTCCAACTGCCCGTTACGACCCACATAGCTTGCTGCCATTGGCGCTGTGTTGGCGTCCATGACAAAATCGATGGCTGGTGTAGGAAAATCATTGCTGATGGTAAATTCGATCAGTAAGTTGCTGACGCCATCCCAGATAAAATCTTGGTAAAAAACAAAATTATTCCAACCCGGAACCAAAGGCGGCATAGACATACCTGGTGCGTGGGAGGCGCGGTAAACTTCCGTAAAAGCCGGATTGAGAAATTCAGAAAGCGCAATTTCCTGCGTACTTGCGATGCGGATCACAGGATGCCAAAGCAGACCGCCAGAAGGCGTGTTCAAACGCAAGGAACTGAGTGCACCCGGTTGAATTCCGGCTGCAAAGAGCTCCGCGGCATGCAGTAAAAATTGGTATTTGCTACCTTGTTGGTTGGTCAAAAACGGCAAAGTCGAAAAAGCGCCTGGGCTATTGACGGGGTAATGCGTGAGCGCCGACCCATTTCTGACGAACTCTTGAATTTGGTAGTGATCGGCTTCTTGGTAAGGAAGCGGCTTGAAATTGATTTGAGCGGGTGTGGCCCAGTTCACCATGAACAGCTTGCCGTTGATGTCGGTGGAGTCTAGCTGACCGGTGTGGTCGAAGACGCGGGTATAAGTGAGGTAATCCCACTCGCCGCAGTCGTATTGATCCCAGGTGGTGAGGGGCGAACACTTCAGCTTATAGTACATTTGTACTTTCTCAAAGCGCTCTGTATCCAAAGATGCTGGAAACTGAAAATCAGCTCTTCTTGTAGTGATGGAATCAAAGGTGAAAGTTTGTACCCAAGTAGTGTCTTGGGCAAAAACCATTAAACTAGAGACAAAAAAGCAGGCAAATAAAAGGTATTTCATACCAAGGACTAATTGTAGTCCTCTAAAATACAAACAATTTGAGATTAATTGAAAAACAATTTGAGCGAAAGCCCAAGCGTTTGGCGCAGTTCGGTGCGTTCAATGATGTAATCTAGAAAACCGTGCTCGAGTAAAAATTCGCTGGTCTGAAAGCCTTCAGGAAGATCTCTTCCGATGGTTTCCTTGACCACACGTGGGCCTGCAAAGGCAATAAGTGCGCCGGGCTCTGCAATATTGATGTCGCCGAGCATGGCAAATGAAGCCGTTACGCCACCGGTTGTTGGGTCGGTGAGATAAGAAATATAAGGAAGCTTCGCCTCGGAGAGCTGGCCGAGCTTGCCCGAAACTTTTGCCATCTGCATTAAAGAATAACCCGCTTCCATCATGCGGGCGCCACCCGATTTAGAGATGATCATGAAAGCCGCTTTTTCGGCGATTGCCACATCTATCGCGCGGGCAATTTTTTCTCCCATGACAGACCCCATAGAACCGCCAATGAAATTGAAATCCATGGCAGCAATGACTAACGGCTGCCCCTCGAGCGTGCCCTTCGCTGTGCGAATAGCGTCTTTGAGACCAGTTGCTTTTTGAGTCGCAGAAACACGATCGGTGTATTTTTTGGTATCGGTAAAGCCCAGTGGATCGCCGGATTGTAAATCTGAATTGAGCTCTTCAAATTTTTGCTCGTCGAAAATTAGCTCAAAATACGCTGCAGCGCCGATGCGCTCGTGGTGCGAGCAGCGGTCACAAACGTAGTTGTTGCGCATGAGGTCATCGCTGGTGTAGAGTGTTTTGCAATTAGAGCAGCGTACCCATAGCCCTTCTGGCACTTCCATTTTGTCGCTTGTGGAAGTAGTGATGCCTTCTTTATTTCTTTTAAACCATGCCATAATTTCAATTCAGCGTATTGATGTTATTTAAGTCCGCAAAAGACTGCTCTAGGCGCTGAACGAAAGTCAGTTCACCTTCGCGCAACCATTTGCGGGGATCGTAGTATTTTTTGTTCGGCTCATCGGCACCATATGGATTGCCAATTTGGGTACGAAGGTAAGCCAAATTGGTTTCAATGTAATCGCGCACCCCTTCGGTGAAGGCAAATTGCATATCGGTATCGATGTTCATCTTGACCACGCCGTAGCCAATCGCTTCCCTGATTTCTTCGATACTAGAGCCCGAACCACCATGAAAGACAAAATCTACTGGATTGTGCTCCGTATTGTATTTTTCTTGGATGTATGCTTGTGAATTCTTCAAAATAACAGGCGTCAGCTGAACATTCCCTGGCTTATAAACACCGTGTACATTGCCAAAAGAAGCGGCAATTGTGAAGCGCGGCGAAATTTGCAAAAGTGCTTCATAGGCTTCGGCTACTTCTTCAGGTTGGGTATATAACTTGGCGTTGTCTACGTCGGTGTTGTCTACGCCGTCTTCTTCGCCGCCAGTGATGCCCAATTCAATCTCGAGGGTCATGCCCATTTTGGACATGCGACGCAAGTAGTTTTGACAGATTTCGAGGTTTTCGGCGAGTGGTTCTTCACTGAGGTCGATCATGTGCGAACTGTATAAAGGCTTGCCTGTTTCTGCATAAAATGCCTCGCCTGCGTCTAGCAAAGCGTCTATCCAAGGCAGGAGTTTTTTGGCGCAGTGGTCGGTGTGTAAAATGACAGTAGCGCCATAGGCTTCGGCAAGGGCATGTACGTGACGTGCACCTGCAATTGAACCTAAAATGGCCGCTTTTTCTTCGGCGTTTGAGAGTCCTTTTCCTGCAAAAAATTGACCGCCTCCGTTTGAGAATTGAATGATGACGGGCGCGTTGAGTTTGGCAGCTGTTTCCATCACGGCATTGACCGTACTGCTACTCGTGACATTCACGGCAGGCAGGGCAAAACCTTTTTGTTTGGCGAGCTGAAAAATAGCTTGTACTTGATCGCCTGTGGCGACTCCGGACTTGATCATTGTTGAATGCTTTTGTTGTTGATTGATGTCACAAAATTAGAAATTATCTGCGATATAATATTTGACAGTTTTTTGCGTTAATGATTCAAACCTTTAAAACAGCCTATGATTAAAAACACTTACCCCGCAACATCCACTTCAAACACCACGCTTCTACCCGACCCACGCGTCCTTCAATTCTTAAAGATGTACAGCCAGTCTGTTGAGGTCGTCAAAGGTAAAAAAGCAAGTATTTTTATTGGAAAAAATTGATCGAGCGCCTTCGGGCGCTTTTTTTACGCCTTGTTTTGAAGGTAGACGAGGATGTCTTGAACCAAGTCTAGTGGGAGTGCTGCTTTGAGCGGGAATTGCACAGCTCCTTTGGAATATTGATAACCTCTTGCTTCAAATTCAGCAGCAAATGCAGCTATGCCTTTGGCTCCTGGATACAAGCCTATATGCTTCGAGTAGCCCGCATAATGGATGAGGTTTTTACCCTTGAGTTGAAAAGTCGGGATACCGTAGGCCATTTTTTGTGTAGGCTCGGGTAAGTTTTGCTCGATAAACGCGTGCAAATCATTCAGTTTTTCCTGGATATGGATCGGAAAACGCGCGATGTGTGCGGCAATTTCGGGGTGCATTATTCGCAATAACTTTTGAATTGATTGAGTATGGCTTGCCAACCTTGTTGCTGTAGTTCTAGGGTGTTTTCGGTTTCGGGCTGAAAACGTTGTTGTAGTAACACGGCATTTTCGCCAGCGATGAATTTCACTTCAACCTTTCTGCCGTCTTCAAGCTCGGAGGCAATAAAAGACAATGCTTCAATGGCTAAGAAAGTGGCTTTCAGGTCAAAACCAAAACTGCCGTCCCTGGCCTCCATGCGGTAAACGGAAGATCCGCCTACGCTAAAATCTACTTCGGCTGTTGGGCAGCACCAAGATTCGTGGGCGAAGTTCCAGTTGACAACATGCACGGCTTGGGTCCATTTCTCCCAAACTTGGTCTAGGGGCGCGTGAATGGTAGCGCTGACCTCTAAAAATTCTCCGTTTGACATAGAACAAAATTAGTGATTGTCACTCAATTAATTGGTAATTTTAACCCATGCTATTTGAGCTTGTATCGGACTACCAACCCACCGGCGACCAACCTGAGGCCATCCGTCAGTTGGTGAGCGGCTTAAATAATGGCATCAATCAACAAACCCTTCTGGGCGTAACTGGTAGCGGTAAAACCTTTACGGTGGCCAACGTCATCAAAGAGGTGCAGCGCCCCACACTCATTCTCTCTCACAACAAAACACTCGCCGCCCAATTATACGGTGAATTCAAGCAGTTTTTTCCGAACAACGCCGTCGAATACTTTGTCTCTTACTACGACTACTACCAACCCGAGGCGTATATTCCATCTACAGGTACCTTCATTGAAAAGGACTTACAAATCAATGACGAAATCGAGAAGTTGCGCTTGGCTGCCACTTCTGCATTGCTTTCGGGCCGCAGAGACGTCATTGTAGTGGCATCTGTGAGTTGCATCTACGGCATCGGTAACCCAACAGAGTTCAAGAACAGCATCTTGCATTTGCAAAAAGGCGATATCGTGGTGCGCAATCAATTTTTGTTTCGCCTCGTTGAAAACCTTTACCAACGCGCTGGCACCGACTTTCAGCGCGGCCAATTCAGGGTTTCTGGCGACACCGTAGACATCTACCTCGCTTACGCCGACTACGCATTGCGCATTGGTTTTTGGGGCGACGAAATCGAAACCATCGCAGCCATTGATCCAGAAAGTGGCAAAACCATCGAAAAATACGAGCAAATTGATATTTTTCCTGCTAATTTGTTTGTCTCGAGCCCAGACAACACGCGCCAAGCCATCACCCAAATCCAAGACGACCTCATTCCACAAGTTGCCGCTTTCAAAGAAGAAGGCAAACTAGAAGAAGCCAAGCGCTTAGAAGAACGCGTCAATTACGACCTCGAAATGATCCGCGAGCTCGGGTATTGTTCGGGTATCGAAAACTACTCGCGGTATTTTGACCGCCGCGAACCCGGCGAGCGTCCCTTCTGCCTACTCGACTACTTTCCAGAAGATTTCCTGATGGTCATCGATGAAAGCCACGTCACGCTGCCGCAAGTGCGCGGTATGTACGGAGGTGACCGCTCGCGCAAAATCAACCTCATCGACTACGGCTTTCGCTTACAGGCTGCCATAGACAACCGCCCACTCAAGTTCGACGAATTTGAAGGTTTCCTCTCAAATGTCATTTACGTTTCTGCCACACCAGCCGACTACGAAATGCTGCAATCGGATGGCGTGGTGGTCGAACAACTCATTCGGCCAACGGGCTTGCTAGATCCTGTCATAGAAGTGCATCCGTCCAAAAACCAGATCGATCACCTCATCGAGCAAATCCAAGAAAGAAGAGCCAAAGACGAACGCATCCTCGTGACCACCCTCACCAAAAGAATGGCCGAAGAGCTCCAAAAATACCTCGACCGTTTGGGCATACCTTGTCGGTATATCCACTCCGAAATCGACACAATAGAACGCGTCGAAATCTTAAGGCAATTGCGCCTCGGCGATTTTGATGTCCTGATCGGCGTCAATTTATTGCGCGAAGGTTTGGACCTCCCAGAAGTATCGCTTGTAGCTATTCTCGACGCCGACAAAGAAGGGTTTTTGCGCAACGTGCGTTCATTGGTGCAAACCGTTGGCCGCGCGGCCCGCAACGTGAACGGTAAAGTGCTCATGTACGCCGACAAAATGACCGACTCCATGCAGCGCACCATCGAAGAAACCGCCCGCAGGCGCCTCAACCAAGAAGCTTACAATTTGGCACACAACCAAGTGCCCACCGCGCTTGTCAAGTCCAAGGATAAAATCATGGAGTCGACAAAAGTGGCCGACGGCGATCAAAACACAAGACAGGTCAAACTCTTGCAAAATGAAAAAGATTTGCAACAGGCTATCCAACACGACGCCCAGTTTCAAAATCCAGAAGAGCGCGCCAAAGAAATAAAAGCCCTCAAAAAAGCCATGGAAAGCGCTGCCAAAGAATTGGATTTCATCGAGGCGGCGCGCATCCGCGACATCATCAAAGCAATCGAAAAATCATAAAAACCATCCATATGTCTACCAACAAAGCACTCAAACAATTCAGGATCATGGCCATCGCCGAAGGTTTCTCTTGGCTCGGTTTACTCGTTACTATGTACCTCAAATACGGCCAAAACATGCCAGAACCCAACAAATGGATAGGCATGATCCACGGTGTGCTATTTATCGGTTATTGTTTTTACATCGCCTATTTCTATTTCGAAGAAAAATGGAATATCACAAAATGCCTCGTTCTGTTTCTCACGGCATTTCTTCCATTTGGTACCTTTTGGGCAGAGCGCAAATACTTGAGAAGTACTGATCATTTACAATATTAAAATCCTTATTTTTAGAAATATAAACTTCTACTATGATTCGGATATTCAAAAAAATCATATTAGCACTTTTGGTTCTTATTGGCATCTTGCTGCTTGTCGCCTTATTTGTTCCGACTGAAATTGAAGTAACAAGAACCTCCAACATTGCGCGTGCACAGACGGACGTGTTTGCGTACATACGCCTGCTCAAAAACCAACCCAAATACGGCGTTTGGTGGAAAGCGGATCCGAACATGAAAATCACCACTTCAGGAACAGATGGTCGGGTCGGTTTTGTGCACGCTTGGGATAGCAAAGATGAAAACGTAGGGGCGGGCCAGCAAAAAATCTTAAAGTTGAATGCCGATTCGTTGCAGAGTAGAATGGACATCGAACTCAAGTTCATCAGACCATTTGAGAGCACAAACCCCTCTTTTATACAAACAACGCAAACCGCTCCCCAACAAACGAAAGTCACCTGGTCTATCACGAGTAAAATGCCCTACCCATTTAACCTCATGGGCGCCGCAATGAACATGGAAGAAATGCTCGGCAAGGACCTCGAAAAAGGACTAAAAAACTTAAAGCGGCTGCTCGAAAAATAAAGTTGTTAACTTTGTTTAAAATTGAAGCACATGTCAAATCATTTACTCAAAGGAAAAAGAGGCATCATCTTTGGTGCATTGAACAATCAAAGTATCGCTTGGAAAGTGGCGCAAAGAGCCCATGAAGAAGGCGCAACTTTCGTACTGACCAACGCACCTATCGCTATGCGCATGGGCGAAATCAACGAATTAGCAGCCGAAACAGGCAGCCAAGTGATCCCAGCTGACGCGACCAAAATCGAAGACCTCGAAAACCTCGTTACCCAAGCACAAGAAATTTTAGGTGGTAAAATTGATTTTGTTTTGCACTCAATAGGCATGTCTCCTAACGTGCGCAAAGGCAAACACTACACCGAAAACGACTACAACTATTACGGGCAAACCATGGACGTCTCTGCGATGTCTTTGCACAAAACCCTCGCTACGCTTTACAAGCACGACGCCATGAACGAATGGGGTTCTGTAGTAGCGCTTTCGTATATCGCTGCACAGCGCATCTTCCCTGACTACAACGATATGGCCGATGCCAAGTCTTTGCTCGAGTCTATTGCACGCTCTTTTGGTTACCACTACGGCATCAAAAAGAAAGTACGCGTCAATACCATCTCGCAGTCGCCAACCGTTACAACTGCAGGGCAAGGTATCAAAGGCTTTAAGGAGTTCATCAACTTTTCTGAGCAGATGTCTCCACTTGGCAACGCGAGCGCAATTGCTTGTGCAGACTACTGCATCAGCATGTTCTCAGACCTTACCAAATACGTCACGATGCAAAACCTTTTTCACGACGGAGGCTTCTCTAACACTGGGGTTACCCAAGAAGTCATCGAACGCTTCGGCGACGAGTAAAATGCAAAGGAATTTGAAAAGTAAAGGCCGCTCATCGAGTGGCCTTTTTTAATATACCCCCCCGCTTCTGTATTTTTTTCGTAATATCGGTGTACACAAGTTTTGCGCAATCCGATTTATTTGAAACTCTCTAAGGAAGACATACAACGCATCCAGCAACAAGATGAGCGCTATATTTTAAAGCTCTACAACGATTCATTTCCGTTAATGATGTCTGTGGCCGTGCGCTATAAAAACAACCGCGAAGACCAACTTACATCTGTACACAATTCATTTATGAAGATGCTGCGCTACATTGATCAATTCAGGCTAAACAGCTCCTTTGAAGCCTGGATTCTGCGGATTTTACGCAATGAATTGATAGACGAATTTAGACGCACAAATAAACAATCCAACTTAAAATTTACCGAACTCAATACGGATATCCCTGACCAACATTTCGAACTAGAATACTTAGAAAATGCGGCGCCTACACAGCTCCTACAACTACTCAACGAACTCCCTCCTGCCTCAAAAATTGTATTTAACCTCTATGCCATCGACGATTACAGCATCAAACAAATCAGCGAAGCACTTGAAATCTCCACTGAAACCGTCAAATGGCATTTGAAAACGTCTCGAAAAACCTTGCGTGCACGCATCTCAACCCTGAAAACTCAAGACCATGAAAACGAGTAAGAAGCAGTTCGACGACCTCTTCAAGCAGAAGCTCAGCTCAATCAATTTTGAGCCGACACCTGCTGCACAAGAAGCATTGTTGAAACAAATAAAGAAGGACAAAAACAAGCTCGTCAAAAAAACGTGGGGTAAACTCAGTCTTGTACTCCTGATGGTGAGCACGTTTGTTCTGCTCCAGCACAAAGTACAATACCGCAGCGTTGCCAACTTTTTCCAATCGCAAAGCACGAACTCAACCTTTGCTGCGCTGCAATCTTTAAATTTTGCGCCGGCCATTGAACCCGTACAAAAAAGTGCAGCTCAACCAAAGAACAACGCCATACAACTGCTCGTTGCAGAACTCCAAGCGGCCGCTGCGACACAACCAAAAGAACTTTGGGAATCCATCGCGGCTAAAAATGTTGTACTCGAAAAACCACAACTCAAAGCGAAGGCGCGGCAACTTGCTCCACCAATAGCCAAAGTATTTAAATTTGAAGGTACTCCGCTTTTTGAAAGTGCTGCATCTGCAAACCAAACAATCATCTGTGGGCAAAATAAGGCACATACCAAACTGATTATCGCACAATCAAAAGTGGCTAAATTCGATACAGACAGCACCGTCAATGAAACCGAAAACGGCGTATTTAGACCAACGGGCTTTGATCAAAATGCCGTAATCCAGTACAATATTTTTGACAAACGCACTCTGTTTAGAAGATTCCATGCCGAAAGTATCCATTGGGGATTGGTCCGAACTACCAAAATAGCCAAGCCAGTCAAAACTAAAGATACGACCACTGGCAACCAGATAGACTCCGATCCGCACATTCATGGCACCCGACAATACATCGAGCCTGAATACGAGGAATACAACTACAATGTGAAAAACGACAGCATTATTTTCATCAGTGACCGCGTCAATTATGTCGTGATGATGGAGCCAAGTGGCACCATACTTTCAAAAGCACAAATCGAAATCACGGAGCCGTTTGTCTATTATTTAGGCGAAAAAAGAGCGCTATTCGACGCCGCTACGGGCAAGGTTTACATTTGCGTAGCCACACTATACCATTTCAATTTCTACGAATTAGAACCTGCAAACGGCCAAACAAACTTTTTAATGCAACTCAATGATGTCTGGCCCAATCCAAATTTTCAAATTGAAAACGGAAAATTGAGCTACTTCAAAAACAACATTGGCTACCAGCAGTTGCTCTAATCTTCCTTCCAGTCAAGTCTAGACTTCGTGTATGGAATTTTAGCTTTTTCCAATGCGCTGTGCAAAGCAATGACGCGTTCTTGGTAAGCCTTCAGACTAGTTTTAAACGTGTTGTATTCCTGAACCACCATTGCATAGTTGGCGCGGTGATTTTTACTGACCCCAGTAGTGTTTTCTGCAAGTTGGTATTCGAGCATACCCAAACGACTCGTGAAGCTTGGCGCCGTTTCAAACTCGTGCTTGGTGCGCAGTTCGTCGCCGGAGAGTTGCAAACGCAGTTCGGCTTTCAATACTTTGAGCGCCCTGATTTCTTTTAATAATTCGAGGTCGGTATTCGGGTAATTGAGCACAGCCTTCTCTAAAATACTGAGTTCTTCATTGAGTTCTTCAAAGCGCTTTTCGGCGCCACTCACTTGGCGGTTGAGTTCGGCAACCTCGGCTCTGAAGGCATTGAGTTCGGTTTGATCTTTGGCCAAAAGCGTTTGGTTGTTGAGTCCTTTGACCACAAATGCTGTATTGGCAACAAGTTCTTCGGTCTGGCCGTTGTGCAGCATGACCACTTTGAGTTGGTAAGTGCCCGGAACTACTAGTGGCCCTCTGCCCCAGCCGCCAACCGGATTGGTGGTGGCTTTTCGGAGGTCCCACTGCTGGCGAACAATTCCCTTTTGTGGACTAGAAGTGAGGCGTCTGATTTCGGTCCCTTGCGCATCGGAGATGATCCAAATGAGTTTGGCCGCTTCGTCGAGGGCCTCTGCTCTGAGCGTTTCAAAACTAGGATAACTCACATCTTTCTTTTCTTTTTCGAGTTCCTTTTCTTTTTGCTGACGCGTGCTCACTAAAGTACTTGGCACGTCCTTGATATGGAGCGTAAATGTGGCGCCAAAGCTTGGATTTTGTGCCGCCCACATGTTGTGACCTTGAAAGCCGGTACCTTCCAAACCAAGCGGGTCCGCTTGAATGTAGAGCAAAGCGTCCTTGACCGGGAAGAGATGCGCTTTTTGACTTAAATTTTCTTTGAAAAGTGAACGCAAAGGTGTGTAGTTGTCTAGGACATAAAAGCCGCGGCCAAAGGTTGCTGCGACTAAATCTACCTCGCGCTCTTGGATGTCGAGGTCATAAACCGCAATTGTAGGCAAGCCTGCGAGTTTGGTCCAGTTGAGGCCGCCGTCGGTGGTGAAATACGCGCCGAATTCTGTCCCGACAAAAAGTAGGTTTTCTACAACCGGATCTTGCTTGAGGCAATAAACGGTGCCGCGTACTGGTAGGTTTCCTGCAATGTTCACCCATGTTTTGCCTTTGTCAGAAGACTTTAATAAATACGGCTTGAAATCGCCTTGGCGCTGCGCATTGAAACATGCATACACTACATTTTCTTGGTGTACGGAAGCCGTGAGCATATTGACCCTTGTATTCAAAGGAACACCAGGGAACGTTTGGTATTTGGCCCAAGTTTGGCCGTCGTTTTCTGAAACTTGTACCAAGCCGTCGTCTGTACCGACATACAATAAGCCTTTTTTCTTCCGCGACTCATCGAGGGCCACGATGTTGCCATACACGGTAGTGGAGGCGTTTTTCATGACGGCGTCGATGGTCCAGACTTGGCCCATGACTTCGATTTCGTTGCGGTCTATTTGCTGCGTAAGATCGGGGCTAATGGTTTGCCAGTCGTCGCCTTTATTGGTGGTTTTGAAGAGTTTGTTGGCGGCAAAATAAAGTGTGCTGGCGTCGTGTTTAGACACAATAAGGGGCGCGTCCCAGTTCCAACGGTAACCCGGCTCACCAACTGCAGGCATGGGCTGAATTGGCACTTTCTCGCCAGAAGCGCGGTCGTAGCGAACGAGCCAGCCATATTGCGCTTGGGCATAGGTAATATTCGGATTGGACCAATCGGTTGCAGACTCAAAGCCGTCGCCGCCGTTGGTAATGAACCAATCTGTATTGAGAATGCCTGACACATTTTGGGTAGCTGCAGGGCCGCCCATGGAATTATTGTCTTGGGTGCCGCCGTAAATGTTGTAAAAAGGCGTGGCGTTGTCGGTCACGACCTTGTAGAATTGAATGATCGGCAAATTGCCAAAAAAGCTCCATTCTTTGGCGTGTGTGTAGGTTTCGTAAAGCCCGCCATCGCAGCCCACCAACCAGTGATTGGTATTGCTTGGGTCTATCCAAATGCAGTGGTTGTCTACGTGCTTGTTTTTTTCGCCGGTTGGCACAAAGTTTTTGCCGCCGTCGGTGCTGTGGTGCATGTAGGTGTCCATAGCAAAGATTTTATTGACGTCTTTGGGATCACAGATGATTTCTTGGTAGTAGTTACCGCTGGTGGAGAAAGATCCTTGCTTGGACCAAGTTTCGCCTTTATTATTGGAGCGGTATACGCCACCCTTTTCGTAGCGGGCTTCTACAATGGCATACACTACATTGGCATCGGCAGGCGAAACAGCGAGGCCCACGCGGCCCATGTCTCCTTTAGGCAAGCCACTATTGATTTCTTTCCAGGTTGTTCCGCCATCGGTTGATTTATAAAGGCCTGACTCGGGCCCACCACCAATGTAGGTGTATTCGTGGCGGCGGCGCTGGTGCGCGGCAGCGTATAAGATGTCTGGATTGTTCGGGTCAATTGCAATTTCGGAAATACCGGTGTGTTCGGATACAAAAAGTGTGCGCGTCCAGGTGAGGCCACCATCGGTACTTTTGTAGACACCGCGCTCGCCGCCGCTGCTCCAAAGTGGGCCGTAAGCCGCCACCCAAATGATATTTTCGTTGGTCGGGTGCACAATAATTTTGCCGATGTGTTCAGTGTTTTTGAGGCCCATGTTGGTAAATGACTTGCCGCCATCTACAGATTTGTAAACGCCATCGCCGTAAGAAACCGAGCGCTGGTTGTTGTTCTCGCCGGAGCCCACCCAAACGGTATTTGGATTGCTTGGCGCAAGTGTAACACAACCAATTGAATAAGAACCATAGCCATCAAAAATTGGGTCGAAAGTGATGCCGTGATTTTGCGTCAACCAAACGCCGCCAGCTGCTGCTGCAACATACCAAGTGTCTTTGTTTGTGGGGTGTACAGCGATGTCTATGACCCGGCCCGAGGTGAGTGCCGGACCAACCATTCTAAACGATAAAGCACCTACCGTACCTGCGTCATATGGCGGTTTTTCGATGGGCGTCGGGGTTTTCTTTTGGGCAAAAGCCATTCCGGCTGTCAAGAGCGCAAGCGTAAACAAAAACTTCATAAACTAAATTTTTGCTAAAAATACATTAAATTCGTGCAACCTCAAACTCGAAATTTACGTCCTCACCGTTTGGTTTAAGTCCTGCTACTATGTTAAAAATGTTACGTTTATCCGTTATTTTATTTTTGTTTCAGCAAGTAAATGCACAAGTCCTTGTCGATTCTCCACTTTACCAACAACTCAAAGGTTCGGGTCAACTAGGAACAGTCAATACAGAGGCGAATTCCTCCATTCAATTACCTGTTGCGGGTGTCAAACCAGCGAGCTACAACAAAGCCAATGCCTGCGATTGCTACATTGCGCCAGACTCCACCTATACCCTCGCCATGCAGCCCAACGACGACGGTTCTACAGGCCTGATTCCGATTCCTTTCACCTTCAATCTTTATGGTCAGGCATACAATTCTTTGTACATCAACAACAACGGCAACCTCACTTTTACGGGACCCTTGTCTACTTTTTCCGCTACGGCTTTCCCTTCCGTGGGCAATGCAATTGTGGCACCTTTCTGGGCAGATGTCGATACGCGCAATGGCAATGGCCAAGTGCTGTATAAAATTACCCCAACGGCTGTTTATGTCAACTGGGTTGATGTTGGTTATTACGCTTTTCACGGCGACAAACTCAATACTTTTCAGCTCATCATCACCAATGGCTCTGACCCCGTGATCGACGGCGGAAACGTCGCATTTTGCTACCAAAACATGGACTGGACCACCGGCGATGCCTCACAGGGTATCAACGGATTTGGCGGCGTACCTGCCACGTGTGGCGCCAACAAAGGCGATGGCTTGGCCTACTTCCTCATCTCTCGTTTTGACCACGCCGGCAACGATTTCGATGGCGCACTCGGCAACCCCGACGGCATCGATTGGCTGGATTATAAAAGCTTTGCGTTTGACGCCTCCAACGGCGGAAACATCCCGCCGATCCCCGAAGGTATTGCCTCTTGCGACACCTTTAAAATCTGCGCCCTAGGCGACTCCGCCGATTTCAGCATCAACTTCTTGTCCCCTGAAACCAACCAAAGCACCACCATTACCTATTCCAATGGCGGACTCACCACTTTACAGCAAATATCCAACACGCCTGGCAATACGGCCAATATAGTCTTGCGCGCCGTTGGATCTTTGGCCACCATGGGCACATACAACATCACTGTAACTGCGACCGACGACAACCTCCCTACCCCAGGCGTTACCGCCCTCACTTTTGTGGTGGTGATCGATACAATAGTCAACAACCTCGACTCAGCGGTGCTGATCATCGCCAATTCCTGTGGCGCAATTGACCTCAGCGTCTCTAGCGGCCCTTACGACAGCTACCTATGGGACGACTTCACCGTGATGCCTACAAGCGGTATCACCACCGACCAAATCTATGGCGTCACCGTCAGTAAAAACGGCTGTTACAAGCACATTTCAGATACTTTTGATGTCGTGAACCCCATGCCAGTTAACCTTCAGGGTCCATTGGCGTTTTGCCCACCTGACACCTCAGTGAGTTTAACCATCCCGAATGCACCGGCCTACTCTACGGTAAGTTGGGGCCTCGCAAACCCTGCACTCAATGCACAGTTTACGAATGTTTTGGGAGCAGGTACTTATACCATTAATCTACTGGATTCAGCAGGTTTGTGCAGCACCGACACCACTTTTACGGTTTTCGGAACCAGCGCCTCTACCATCTTCGATGATTCAACGCTTTGTCAGAATACTTACCAAGTAGCGGGTACGGTCTCTCCGGGCGGGGCTTGGACGTCATCTTCGCCAAGCGTAACGTTTAGTTCAAACACCGCACTAGACCCACTCATCTCGGTCAGTACGCCTGGGGTTTACACGGTTACTTTCACAGACAACGTTTGTCAGCAGACGCTCAGCGCAGTGCTCACCCTACCTATCAATCCGAGTATTTTTGACGATACCGCCCTTTGCCAACTTAATTTCCAGGTCAGCGGAACGCTCAGCGACGCGCTCGGCGGGCTTTGGACCTACACGAGTAATAATCCGAACGCGAGTTTAACCTTTACGCCAGGTAATGCTGCGTCAAACCCCGCCATCAACGCGTCAGAATCCGGTATTTTTACACTCACGTTTACCGACGAAGTCTGTAGCCATACTGCCACTACAACCCTTGAGCTCTATGCGCAACCTTATATCAACTTGGATAGTTTAGGTTGCAACTACCAAGAGCAAATTCAAGGAACACTTTCGGCGCTTGGCGGCGTTTGGTCTTGTCCAGACACCTCCATTACCTTCTCCAACCCCACTTCAGAGAACCCGCTCATCATTTGCAACTACGCCGGTGTGTTCCCTATCAGCTACACCGACAACGCTTGTGGCGTCACGCTGACCGAATTCATCGAGTTTCCGCCGTACGTTTATGTTCAACTCCTCGATACCAATATTTGCCAAGGATCTAGTTTTGCGATAGACCCTTACACGCTGAACGTACCCAAAGACAGCACCCTCACCGAATGGACACTCCAGAGCAACTACAACCCACTCACGCTTGGTGCTTGGCAAGATGGCTCCACCGAAGATCCGCGCGTGATCAGTGCGGTGGGCAATTACATCTACACGATCAGCAATGCGTGCTATACCTTCACAGACACCGCTACAATTGGCTTCAAGCCCTGCGATATCATTGCACCGAACGTCATTGTGCTCTCTTCTACAAATGGCAACGCTGCGTTTTTTGTTCAATACAGCGGTATTTCTGAATTTGAATGTACCATCCTCAACCGTTGGGGCAACAACATTTACAGCTACACAGACCCCGCCGGCTCTTGGAACGGCCAAACCACCAGCGGCGACAAAGTCGAGGAAGGAACTTACTTTTATGTGATCAAAGCGCTCTACGAAGGTGGAATACCTATCGAGAAACACGGATTTGTCGAGGTGAAGTATTAACTTTGCCTCATGAAAACTGCAAGTGTTCGTTATTTAGGAGAACTCCGCACCGAGTGCACACACTTGGGCTCCGGCACTAAAATCATCACCGATGCGCCCCTAGACAACCACGGCAAAGCAGAAGCGTTTTCACCAACTGATTTGGTGGCCACCTCCTTGGCCTCTTGCGTCATGACCATCATGGGTATTTATTGCCAAAGCCACAACATCCCTTTTATTGCGGCCGAAGCAAGCATTGAAAAACACATGGCCTCCGATCCCCGACGCATTGCAAAAATTGTCCTCGACCTAGACCTGAGCGGCAACAACTGGGACGAAACCACCAAAAAGAAAGTTATCGCAGCTGGCAAAGCTTGTCCAGTGGCGCGCACCCTCGAGGGCAATGTAAGCCTCGAACTTAATATCCACTAATGGAAGAAAAACAATACAACAACGAGCGCCCAGCGCGCAGAGAACACAAAGAAACAAAAGAACGCAGCTACCAACGCAAAGAACGCACCGACATCATTTTCGGTGTGCACTCCGTATTAGAAGCCATTCACGCTGGCCGCGAACTCAATAAAATCCTGATCCAAAAAGGAATTAACAAGACGCTTTTTGAGGAATTAAGAGCTGCGCTTTCAGGTAAGAATTACTTCTTGCAGTATGTGCCGAATCAAAAACTCGATTCACTCACAGAAGGCAACCACCAAGGCGTTATTGCCATGGTGCCGCCAATTACCTATCAAGAAATAGAACCCCTCGTCGATAAATGGCTAGAAGAAGGCAAGAAACCAAGCGTGCTTGTCCTAGACCGCATTACCGACGTGCGCAACTTCGGTGCGATCATCAGAAGTGCGGAGTGCATGGGCATTGACGCCGTACTCATTCCGAGCAAAGGCTCTGCATTGGCTACTTCAGATGCCATGAAGGCATCGGCCGGCGCCCTCAACCGCATTCCGATTTGTAAAACCGAACAACTCAAACAATCGTTGTTTTATTTACAGCAATCTGGCCTGCGCATTGTAGCTTGTACTGAAAAAGCACTTGTACCGCTTCAAGAAACCAACTTGCGTGGCAGCGTAGCGATCATCATGGGTTCAGAAGAATCTGGCATCACCCAAGACCTCATCAATTTGGCAGACATCAGCTGTAAAATCCCGATGAAAGGCGCTATTTCTTCTTTAAATGTGGGTGTGGCCACCGGAATGGTGCTCTACGAGAAAATTCGTCAAGAATTAGTAGGTTAAGAGTAGCTTCGGCAAGATTTCAGGTATTACAGAAAGTTCCGATATACAATAATCAAAATTATATTGGTTTTGCGTGCTTGGGTCAAACCAAATGGCTTGCATGCCTGCGCGCAAAGCACCCGCCACATCGACGTGGTAGTCGTCGCCGATCATGACTGATTTTTCTGCTTTGGCCCCAGCCTGATTGAGTGCATACTTAAAAATTGCGGGGTCGGGCTTGTTCTTGCCAACAAACTCTGAGCACACCACCACATCAAAAAAGGCGCGCATGCCGCAATTTTCGAGCTTTACAAATTGTACTTCTTGAAAACCGTTGGTAATGATGTGCAGCTTGAAATCCATTTGCTTGAGTGCCTCTAGTGTTTCTATCGCTTGCGGAAACAGCGCCGTTTGCAGCGGTGAGATGGCTACATAGGCATCGGATAAGCGCCGGACCAATGGTTCGTCCTGAATTTTAAAATGCTTGAGCGTGACCCGAAAGCGCTCGAAGCGCAACTCCTCTTTTTTGATAATGCCTTTGCCGTAGAGCTTCCAGAGGTGCGCGTTTTGGTACACGTACTGCTTGTGGAAGTGCTCAAAACCGCCAATTTGGGCCGCTAATTCTTCGGTCTCAAAAAGCGAGCGCAGCGCAATTTCTGAGTTTTTATCGAAATCCCAGAGCGTGCGGTCGAGGTCAAAAAAGAGGTGGTGATCAGTAAATGGCATAAGCAATGGTGGTGAGCAGTAAGCCATTGAGGGCCAGACCAATCAGTACAAACAAAAAGGTTGTAGACTCTTTGCCGTAAAATTTAGCAGCTACAAAACTACCAATGGGCACCGAAAACAACAAGGGCGCAAACAGTGTGATGCCATAAAACCCAAAGCGTCTTTTGATTTGCACGATGATTTTTTTGGTGCGCGTCACCTTGTAATAATTGATCGGCTCTTTCCCTGCGGCAATTGCAACAGCTCTCTTTTTAGCGCGCTTGCGATGAGAAATGCGCAGCACCACCTCGCTGCCAAAATAAAAAATGGCAGAAGCCGTGGCAGCGCCAAACACCGACGCCATCCAGGTATGGTGGAAAGCCATTTGAAAGCCAGGGCCGGGCAAGGAAGAAACCATAAACTTGATCATGGCCAAAAAATAAATACTCCAAAAACCTACCCAATTCATTGTGCGCTTTTTTAAATTTTAATGCCGTAAGCTAAATCGCCGGCATCGCCTAGGCCGGGCACGATATAAGACTTAGCGGTGAGTTCGTTGTCAATGGCGGCAACCCAAATTTGGGTATTGGCCGGAAACTTGCGCGCCACAAATGCGAGTGCTTCTGGCGTGGCAATGGCGCTCAGGATATGAATTTGTTTGGGCGTGCCGTGGCTGAGTAGCGCCTTGTAAACGGCTACCATGGAACTGCCGGTGGCTAACATCGGATCTGAGATGAGCCAGATTTTGTTGTCAAGGTCCGGAACAGCCATGTATTCGACTTCAATTTCAAATACTTCGGGGCTGCTGTGCTTGCGATAAGCAGAAATATATGCGCTATCGGCGTGGTCAAAAGTGCGCAATACACCTTCGTGCATGGCCAAACCAGCGCGCAAAATCGTGAGCAAAACCGGGTTTTCTGAAGGCTGCAGTACTTGCGCCTCGGCAAGTGGTGTTTGCACGGCAATGGTGTGGCTCGGCAACTGCTTAGAAACCTCGTAAGCTAAGATTTCGGCAATGCGCGAGAGGTTGTGTCTAAAGCGCAGCCGATCAGATTGAACGCCAACGGTTCTGATTTCGGCAAGGTACTGACCGAGAATAGAGCTTTGAAGACCGATGTGGTGAACCATCTTTATTTTTCTTTAAAATTACGTATTATTGGGCATTCAAAACTTAAAATTATCCTTTTGATGAAAGATCAACGCAAGGTCCTGTTTCTCATTACGGTAGCCGCACTTGGCTATTTTGTAGACATCTATGATTTGGTGCTCTTTGGGGTCGTGAAGGCCGAAAGCCTCGCGCACATCCTGCCCAACGCTAGCGACCTCGAACGCGCCGCACAGGGCAAATTTCTTTTCAATGTGCAAATGTTCGGCATGTTGTTGGGCGGTATTTTGTGGGGCATCTTAGGCGACAAAAAAGGCCGACTCAAGGTGCTTTTTGGCTCGATCCTCCTCTACTCGCTGGCCAATATTGCCAACGCGTTTGTGACGGATATCCCGAGTTATGTGGTCATTCGTTTGTTGGCTGGTATTGGCCTAGCCGGCGAGCTGGGCGCAGGCATTACGCTTATTAGCGAACTGATGCCCAAAGAAACGCGCGGTTACGGCACCATGATCGTGGTTACTTTTGGTGCACTCGGGGCTGTGGCTGCTTCTTTGATCGGCGCCGAAGGCCAAGCGGTTGCAGCCTTCATGGAAAGCATCAGCGGTTGGAAACCCGCCAATTGGCAAGTGGTGTATTTGATTGGCGGCGCCATGGGCATGGTTTTGCTGCTATTGCGCGTCGGGGCACTCGAATCTGGTTTTTTTCAGCAAATGGACCAAGATACACACATTCAAAAAGGTAATCTGAAACTGATTTTTGGCAACAAACAAAACCTCATCAAATACTTGCATTGCATCAGCATTGGCATTCCGATTTGGTATACGGTAGGTCTACTCATCATGAACTCCGCAGATAATTTTGGCCCCTGGCTAGGCGTCTACGACATCAGCAATGGCAAAGCGGTCATGTATTGTTATTTAGGCCTGAGCGCCGGAGATTTTTTAGCAGGCTTTTTGAGCCAGTGGTGGAAGAGCAGAAAGAAGGTCGTGCGCCTTTATTTATTGTTTTCCTTGAGCGTCACCATTGTTTTTTTGGTCGTGATGCACCAATACAACATCACAGGCAGCACCTACTATTTCTTGTGTTTTTTACTCGGGGCCGGAACGGGTTATTGGGCAATTTTTGTCACAATTGCCGCAGAGCAGTTTGGCACGAATATCCGCTCGACAGCCGCCAATACCATCCCGAATTTTGTGCGGGGCTCGGTCAATATTGTCGTGTTGTTTTTTGGTTTATTACTCAGCCTTCAAATCAACGAAGGTGTGTCGGCACTCATTGTGGGCGTGTGCTTCATTGGCCTGGCTCTATTTAGCTTGAGCAGACTCAAAGAAACCTTCGGTAAAGACTTAGACTATTTTGAACTTTCTTAGATCTTCTGAGAGTAATCTTCGAAGTCTTCGATGAGCTCTTGATCGACCTGATTGGCCACCGTAATCGGAATGTAATCTACCATAACATTGGTTTTGTCCAAACCAAAGTCTTCTGCTGGCTTCAGACCTGTTGACTTCACAAAGCGGTAAGTCTTTACGCACAATTTTTGAAACGGCGTGAGCTGGTTGTCCATGGCTACCCTTGAGTTGAGTACGATAAATTTGAAGTCGACCTGATCTAATTTGCCGCGCACGCTATCAAAGATGCTCTCGCCGCTCAATTCACCCTTCTCGATCATTTTGCAGTAAATCTTGCGCATCATGTATTCAATGCGGTGTTCTTCTTTGAAGCCCATCTGAAGGGTAACGTAATAACAGCGCTTGTCGATGATTTGGTGCACAGAATAATGCACGCCCCAAGGCTCATTGAGGATGTCGAGGTGTAAAAACCAAATAGTGCCTGCCTTGCGCGGTTTCTTGAAAAACAAGGAATGATAAACCGTTAAATCGAGCTTATTGGCCGAGTTGGAACGTGTCGGAAAAACCAAGTTGGTGGCTTCAAAATCGAGGTCTTGGTCGTCGCGGACAGCATTGATCAATGGAATCACAGAGTTCATCGGCAGGTACTCGGTAATGCTTGTACGGAGTTGTTTGGCTCTGAAATAGAGGAATAGGACCAAGAAGAAACCGATCGAAAGCACCAATGTAAACCAACCTCCCGATATAATTTTACCCATATTAGAAACCAAGAAAATCATCTCGATACTGATAAACAAGAGGAAAATGGTACTGAAAACAATGCGGAGTTTCGGATAGCGGATAAACATGAGCGTCGCCATCAAGATAGACGTCATGACCATATTGATGGTAATCGCCAAGCCATAAGAGTGTTCCATTTCGCTCGAACGCTTGAAAATCGCAATCACGACCAAACAGCCGATCATTAAGAACCAATTGATAAATGGAATATAGATCTGCCCTTGGTGCTCAGAAGGATATTTCACCTTGAGGTTCGTCCACAACTTGAGTTTAATCGCTTCATTCATCAGGGTAAATACACCTGTAATGAGCGCCTGAGAAGCAATGATAGTGGCCAACGTTGCAATCACAACCGCAAAAGGAATCATTTCTTTAGGAACCATCGCGTAAAAAACTGTTTGCTTCGCTCCCAACTGGAAATCAGGCGACAAACAAAGCGCTGCCTGACCAAAATAGTTCAACACCAATAACAACGACACCAGACCCCAACTCAAGCGGATGTTTCCTTTACCGCAGTGACCTAAATCAGAATACAAGGCCTCTGCCCCTGTTGTACACAAGAAAACAGAACCGAGTACCGCAAAACCACCATCGACATTTGCCACGAGGTTGTAAGCATACCACGGATTGATGGCCTGTAAAACCGTTGTGTTGTGCATGACGTTGATAAAGCCCAAATACCCAAGAAAAGCAAACCATATGATCATGACCGGGCCAAACATTTTGCCTATTGCCGCTGTACCAAACTGCTGAATGACGAAAAGAATCACGATAATCGTGACCACAATTGGGATGATTGGCATCTCTGGAAAGATGTTATTGACCCCCTCAACAGCTGATGAAATAGAAATAGCCGGCGTAATGAATCCGTCTGCCATAAGGGTTGCACAACCAATTAAAGCCGGAATAATGATCCATTTGAGTTTGCGTTTCTTCAATAAAGCAAACAAGGCGAAGATACCACCCTCACCGTTGTTGTCGGCATTGAGCGCAAAATGTATGTATTTGATGGTCGCCAGTAAAATTAAAGTCCAGATGACACTCGAAAGCGCCCCTAAAATAAAGGGCTCAGAAATATGCTTTCCTCCGTCGGTAATCGCCTGAAAAACATAGAGTGGCGAGGTGCCGATATCCCCAAAAACGATTCCTAGTGTAATTAAAAATCCAGCGAGCGAAATCTTTTGGGTGGAGACGTGTGACATGGTAAAACAAAAAAATTTCGTCGAAGTTATGTCTTTCTTACATTTCTACGCAAACATTTCACGAAAATATTTATCTTTGCATCCCGATTCCAAATCGGATAGTCTGCTGCCCACGTGGTGAAATTGGTAGACACGCCATCTTGAGGGGGTGGTGCCAACAGGTGTGCTGGTTCGAATCCAGTCGTGGGCACAAGGAAAAGTCCTTCCGTTTCGGAAGGACTTTTTTTATGGAATACCCCGAAATGAAGCTCGCTTCAACGAGGGGGTTTTCATAAAAAAAGAAAGCATTGCAAATGCTTGACTTTTCCTTGTGCTTCTCATAAAACATCCATGGAAAAGCGAACGCAGTGAGGTAATCCAGCGATGCGAAGCAAAAAGAATGCTTTGATCCACTATAAAGCCTAGACTGGTTCACCGAACGAAGTGAGGTAATCCAATTTATCCGGGTTTTTACTGAGCTATCTTTGAATAAATCCTTGATTTCTATTTCCCTTGCAGACCAAATTCGGAAATTTGAAAATAATCTATTTTTTTCATTTGTACGGAAATTATCCGTACTTTTAATCTTGAATTAATGAATCTTGTCCTTATGTCACAAAATGCACGCTTTGACGCTCGACTCAGTTTAACTCAAAAAGAACTTCTTGAGAAAGCCGCTCATCTTGGCGGTTATCGCAGTCTTTCTGATTTCATTATTAAAGTTGCAGAGGATAAAGCCAATGAAATTATTGAACATCACGAACTGATCAAATTAAGTGTCGCTGATGCTGAGGTTTTCTATTCCGCTTTAATGGAAGATCAGCAACCGAATAATTACCTGCAAAAAGCAGCAGAAGAAAGTGCAACATACTTTCAATGGATGCGAAAGTAGTCGTTCTTGGCCCTCAGCACAAGGAGGCTAAAAAAAACTTCAAATGTGGCACCGATATTCTCGACAAATACCTTGCGCATTTCGCCCTTCAGGACCAACAAAAAAAACTGAGTGTCTGCTTTGTGCTCGAATCTCCATCAGGGGAAATAATCGGCTTTTACACGCTAAGCGCGAGTAGCATTGATGCAAAAAACACAAGCGATCAGCGCTTCATGCCATTTCAAACAAATTACCGAACCCTACCCATTATTTTAATTGGTCGTTTTGCAATTGATCTGAACTATCAAGGAAATGGTTTCGGAAAAAAATTACTTTCCGATGCACTCAAAAGATGTACGTTGCAAGCAAATCAAATTGGTGCCTGCGCTGTTTTTGTAGAGCCCAAGGATGCAACTGCACGTGAATTCTATTTAAAATTCGGTTTCAAAAACCTACCCGACCAGCGTAAGCTATTTATGACTATGCAACAGCTCAATCAGATTTACATTGTATTTTACTAAATTTAACCAACGAACACAAACGCTTGAAAACACAACAAATTCCCTCCGTTTCGGAAGGACTTTTTTTATGTACTTGACGTCCGTAATTCCCCTTACCCAAGCCCATATTTACATCTAGAACCCTTCCGCGTGAGAAGAGAAAATAGCACTTTTGTAAGTTAGATTTTTGTAATTTTGTTAAGATGAACTATCTGATTGAAAATCAACTAGAAAAAATTCGTGAACTCTGTTTTGAACACAAGGTATCGACCTTGCACGTCTTTGGTTCTGCAGTCACTGATGCATTCTCAGAAGAAAGCGATATTGACATTTTGATTCAATTTCAAGAGCTGTCTCATGAGGAATATGCAACGAATTATTTTTCCTTGCATGACAAGTTGGAGCATTTGTTCGGCAGAAAAGTAGACTTGATTACACAAAGATCACTTTCAAATCCATATTTCATCGCGAAGATAGAGCGTACTAAAAAACTGCTCTATGCAGCCTGAATCGCTGAAATATCTCTATGATGTTCAAACATCGATTCAATCAATTAACGACTTCATCCTGTCTATCAATTCATTTCAAGATTTCGAGAACAATAAACTGATCAAGCGAGCAGTTGAAAGGGAATTAGAAATTATAGGTGAGGCTATTAATCGCCTTCTAAAAATTGACCCAGCAATTCAAATTTCAAATGCAAGAAAAATTGTAAATCTCAGAAATTGGGTCATTCATTCTTATGACAATGTCGATTCCGTCATCATTTGGGTGATTTTACAAAAAGATCTACCCTTACTTCAAAAAGAAGTGGCCAAATTATTGAACTGATCATTTCTGATTCACTAAATTTATCTCCACAAAAAGCATTCAACATGAAACTGAAATTTTTTCTCATTTCCGCGCTCTTTCTAACGCTCCAATCTTGCGACAACAAACCGGCTACCAAAGCGCCCGAACCCACCTCTATTGTAGCGACTGACGAAAACACCAAAGAACTACAGGAAAGCCTCAAAGATGTGGCTGAAGAAGAAAAGCGCTTGGCTGAAGAAGCGAAGGCCAACATGACCACCATGCGCTTCAATGTGCTCAACCATGAGTTCGGGACGGTCAAGGAAGACACCAAGCACCTCTACAATTTTGTGGTGACCAATACCGGTAAAAAACCGCTATTTATTCAGGATGTCAAGGCCTCTTGCGGTTGCACGACCCCAAAAAAACCAGAAAAAGCAATTGCGCCAGGTAAGTCTGATGTCATTGCCGTAGAATTCCACCCGAAAGTAGGTCAATTGGGGCGTCAGGACAAAACTGTAACGGTCATGGCCAATACCAATCCTGGGATGGTCGTCTTGAAAATTGGGGCCGACGTCATCAAGAACCCAGCTACAGAACAACGCATTTCAAACAACTAACATGAAACTACACGTTCTCAATACAGGTTTCTTTCAACTCGATGGCGGTGCTATGTTTGGAGTTGTACCCAAAACCATTTGGCAAAAAACAAATCCAGCCGACGCCAACAACATGTGCAATTGGGCCATGCGCTCCTTGCTCATCGAAGACGGCAAAAGGCTCATCTTGGTAGATACCGGCATCGGCGACAAACAATCCGAGAAGTTCTTTTCACATTACCATTTACACGGCACAGAAAGCCTACATGGCAACTTGGCTCAGCTTGGTTTTCACGCCTCAGATATCACTGACGTCATTTTAACCCACCTGCATTTTGACCACTGCGGCGGTGCCATTGCTTACGACACCCAAAAAGAAGCCTACCGCACTGTATTTGAGAACGCAACCTACTGGAGTTCTGAGAACCATTGGCGCTGGGCCACCCAACCCAACCCGCGCGAGAAAGCTTCCTTTTTATCCGAAAACATTCTGCCGATCCAAGAAAGCGGCCAACTCCAATTTGTAGAACGCAAGGGCCTACTGACCCAAAACGCGCTGCCCGGCATCGACCTCTCCTTTTTTGACGGCCACACCGAAAGCATGATGCTACCCCAAATCCAATACAAAGGCAAAACAGTCGTCTTCATGGCCGACTTATTGCCGAGTACTGGGCATATTCCGCTGCCTTACGTCATGGGCTACGACACCCGCCCACTACTGACCCTCACCGAGAAAGAACGTTTCTTGAACGAAGCCGCCGACAACGAATATGTGTTGTTCTTGGAGCACGACGCCGTCAATGAGTGTTGCACCGTACAGCATACCGAAAAGGGCATCCGCTTGAAGGATACTTTTTCTTTTGCTGAACTTTAATTCATCACATGAAAAGCCCCAAAGAAATCGTTCAGGGCATGCTCCACAACGACGCCTTCAGCCAGCTGCTCGACATGCAAATCATTACCCTAGAACTGGGCACCTGCACCCTAAGCTGCCCTGTCACCAAAGCGTCGACCAACGGTTTTGGCATTGCCCACGGCGGCCTCACCTACTCGCTCGCCGACTCCGCCCTCGCTTTTGCCGCCAACACCCGAGGCCAACAGTGCGTTAGTATCGATACACAAATCTCACACCTCGCGAAAGTCCAACTCGGCGATACCCTCACTGCACAGTGCACAGAAATTCACCGGGGCAAGCGCACCGGTCTTTACGAGGTACGCATTGAAAACCAAGACCATAGACTCGTCGCGTTTTTCAAAGGCACCGTTTTTGTCTCCGACCAAAATTGGTAAGCACGATTTTTTTTCGATTTTTCTCACTTCCGCTTGCTTTTTATCAAAATATGCGTACTTTTGTATCCGCTTTAACGAAAGCATTACACAATTCTCAAGCAACTGTTGTTGCTCACGCAAGTGAAAGAAATTGGTTTGGTAGTTCAGTTGGTTAGAATACCTGCCTGTCACGCAGGGGGTCGCGGGTTCGAGTCCCGTCCAGACCGCAAAACGCTTCGTTAATGACAAGTCCTATATGGCTGTAGGAAATAGAGAACCCTAAGATGTATCAATGTCTTAGGGTTTTTGCTTTTATAGACTTTTTGGTCCGATTTTAAAACCGTGGACGGAACCGTGGACTTATTCTTAAAAAGTAAACATTATTGTTTACAAAAGTAAAAAGCGCTACTTTTGAAGTAATTAGCACATAATGACTACCGATATTTCACAATTTAACGGCCTACACCCAGGAGCAGTCCTGAAATGGATCTTGAAAAAGCGTGGTATCAAGCCTATCGAATTGGCGTGCGATATCGAGGAACACAAACAGACCATCAGCGCCATTCTCCATGAAAAGCGTGGCATCAATGCAAAATTGTCCGTCAAACTTGCCGAACTATTAGCGTTAGATCCTGCCATTTTTATGCAGTTGCAGGCGTCGTTTGAAATCAAGCAAGTCTTAAATGCAAAGCAACCTACCCTCACTCCTAACCTATCCATCATCAGAAAGGTCTTGTTTTGGGATACCAACTTTAAACAAATCGATTGGCAAAAGCAAAAAACGGCCGTCATCAAGCGAATATTTGAACGTGGCAATGATCTAGAAATAAATGAGGTCATCAGATTCTATGGCAAAGCAACCGTTCAAACTGTGCTTTCCCACTACAACAATTCCTTTCTGCCGGCATATAATGAGAATAAGCAGGCGTTCTTTAAAAGAACCAAACTCATTGAACTCGATTTGGAGGAATTGATTGAGAAGGAATTTCCATCAATGATCTAGGGTTTTTGCTTTTATAGACTTTTCACTTCAAATTTTCAAGGGGGGATGGAAGGGGGGACGGATTGACTCCATCTGTTTGCCTTCTTTATTAGAAATTTTAGTTTTTTTGCGCGTTTTTTACCATTATTTGGTACATTTTGCTCTGTAAAACTAAATGTACAGTAGTAAGAAATTCCATCTATTTCTGTCACATATTTAGCAACTATTTGTGACATTTATCATTCTCGGAAAATAATTGCAATTATGTCGCAAATATCTCCTATTTTTGCGACATATTTATACTTTAATTATGATTCAAAGCATTGATGATAAAGTAATTAAAAAAATTAAAAAAGCGAAGGGGGGCTCGCTATTTTTTATAGATGACTTCCTTGACTTCGGAAGTGGAAAAGCAGTGTCAAAAGCATTAGAACGCTTGGTTCATGCAGGAGATATCCACAGGGTAGCAAGAGGAATTTATTCTCGTTTGGCTAAAGACCCTATACTTGGGCAAATCAGACCTAGCACAGAAGATATTGCAGAAGCTATACGAAAACGAGACAAGGCAAGAATCATTCCTACTGGCAGCTTGGCATTGAATGCACTTGGGCTCTCCACACAAATACCCATCAATGTTGTTTACTACACCGATGGATCTGCTAGAAAAATAGACGTAGGTAGAAGGACTATTTTATTTAAAAAGACTTCACCTAAAAATTTAGCAACGATTGGCAAAATAAGTACCTTAGTTATTCAAGCTCTTAAAGAAATCGGTAAAGAAAAGGTTACGGAGCAAGAAATCGAGCTCATTCTGGACAAACTTAGAAACGAGGAGCCCTTTCGCTTGGAGCACGACATCAAGCTTGCTCCAGAATGGATTAGAATCATTATGCGCAAGGCCATCAAAAAACAATAACATGATTAACTGGATTAATTTACCTGATGCTACTTAAGAACTAAACTTCAAAACGTTCAATGGGAATTTGACTTGCGTTTTGAAAATTGAATGAAATACACTAATTTTTCACCATGCGCATCCACTACAAAGAAGGTTCAGACGAGCTCATGAAGCAGCTTGCGGCGGCGGTTCAGGATTATTTTAGGCAGGCGCAGACGGATGGTTATATGAACCGCATGATGCGCGTGAAGTTGGTGGTGATGCTCGGTGGGCTTTTTGGCGCGTATTTGGGGATTTATTTTGCAGCTCCGAACTGGGGGCTGTCGATTTTATTTGGTTTTGGGTATGGCCTGTTTACCTTTTTTGCGGCTTTCAATTTGGCGCACGATGCAGGGCACAATGCTGTTTTTAGACAGCAGAAATACAATCAATGGTTGCTTTACTTATTGAATTTGATTGGGGTTTCTTCCTACATTTTCAAGCACAAACACAATCGGCATCATTATGGGCCGAATATCAGTGGTTCGGATGCGGATATAGACGATTTTAAAATTGGTCGTTTGGTTGCGAGCCGCAAGAAAAGGGCTGTTTTTCGTTTGCAAGCATTTTATTTACCTCTTGCGTATTTGTTCTATTATTTTGCTTGGGTGACTTACAAGGATCTGCTTGCGTTTCGATCGGTGAAGAGTCCGGAAGGTTCGCCCCTTGCACATCCGCGGCGTGAGCTGCTCAAGTTGCTGTACACCAAGCTATTTATATTCTGTGTGCACGTGCTTTTGCCTTATTTGATCCTCGGCCTCACTTGGCAAGAACTGCTCCTATTAAATGTGGCCATTTACATCGGGCCAGGTCTGATGATGGTCTTTTTTGTGATTCCTGTTCACTTGAATACCAAAACACAATTTCCGACGCCAGATCAGGACAATAGATTGCCATATAGTTGGTCGGTACACCAAGTCCTGACAACACTCGATTACTCAACGCAAAATAGGGTGGTCAATTTTTGGATGGGCGGCTTCAATCATCATGTAAGCACACCATTTATTCGCGAGCATTTGCCACTGCCACTACCCTGCCCTGACGCCAATTCTACGCCAGATCATTACCGATGCCGGCATCCAATACCAATGCGTGCCGTATTACCGACTCTTCCCGCTGCACCTGCAGTACTTGCAAAAATTGGGGCGTTAGCGAAAGCGGGCAGCAGGCTTACTTCAACTGAATGTAAATTCGTTTAATTCTCGTACCATCTACGCACTTGACCACCGCAGAAGCGCGCAGGTCTTTAGTTCGGCTTGCCTTTTAGGTAGTATAGGATAAAAATGGTGAAATAACTCGATGGGAAGAAAATCAAAATCAATCCCAAATCTATATTCCAATATACCTGTATAAACTAGTAATTAATAGGAGAATATAGTTGAACCCTTTTTTTTAATCAAAAGGAGGTCCGTACCTTTGTGGGGTAAAAATAATTGAACATTATTGTGTCTCTAGTCTATCAAAAAGACAAAGCTTAAATGATGATTATCATTTTATTACAAGACTAACACTAAGAATTTCAACACATGGTTAAACAACTACGATTTCTACTTATTTTCTTGGTGTTGGGGACGTTTGGGGACGTTTGGGGGCAGTTGAATGCAAATTTCTCAACAAATCCATTATACAATGCCAACAATCAATTAAGTGTTTGTGCGGGGTCTAGCGTACTCTTCACATTTATATCCACGGGTAGTAATATTTCACCTGTGACCAATGTCAGCTGGGCATTCACGACAATTACGGGTACAGCGCTCAGTCAGACATCTTCCACACTTCGAACACCTTTTCCGCTTACATTTCCCAATGGTACGTACTCTGTGACGCTCACACTAAACGAACCAAATGGAAATTCAAGTAGCAAGACGATTACCATAACTGCAAATACCGCACCTCCTAGCTCCCCGTCACTGAGTTTATCACCATTTTCAGTGACCGCAGGTTGGAGTTCAACGACAATTAACGGAGTTCCTGCTTTTTCAATTTGCCCGGCTAACCTGAACGCAACTCAAGATGTGACTTTTGACATCACACCCACGCTCAATTGTGCTCAGGTAACGAGCATAACTCATACAGATGTTCCGAGCTCATCTCCAATCGCTTGTTCAGGTGGTTATATTGATATCACCTACAACCCAAACACAGCGAGATTTTATTATTCCGTTTTTTCGGTTCAATTTTCTACTTGTACCTTTTCTAGGGTATATTATGTTCAAATTGGAACGCCTTCAATATCAACAACATCAGCTTCTTCAACAGCTTGTGACCCCGGTACATACTCTTTAGCATTTACCGATCAAACACCAGGTGTAACCTATCAAATTGACTGGGACTACAACGGCACAACCTTTAACTCGCAATCGGTTTACACCTACCCCAATCTACCCATCAACCCTCAAAAAGTATCACATACTTATCCGTTTACACCGTGCGTTAGTGGGGTCACTCAACCAAATAACATTTTAATCCGCGCTTCGAATACTACATGCACAAGCTATAGCGAAACAAGTCCTTCTCAGGTATATGTAAGTCAGGCGCCAGATGCGAGTTTTACACGTAATCCTGAACAAGATGTTATTTGTCAGGGATCGCAAGTCACCTACACAGATAATTCAAACCCAGGGATATTTGTTAGCTCAAACGGAAATTGCAACACCCTCTATCATCGCTGGTGGACGCACAACGGCCCAGCTGCTGCATTTGGAGCTAACACGAACAATACTTCAAACGTGACCAGCTTAGGAACTGCTTCTACAAATAACCCTGGCCCATCTACATTTACTGTGACTTACAATACACCAGGAAACTATACCATCCGACTAATTGTTAAAAATAATTCATGTGCAAATGACACCGTGATAAAAACCGTTTGTGTCGTGCCATCAGTAAATGCAAACTTCAATACAAATCTTACTTCCGGATGTGCACCTGTCGCTATTACTACAACCAACAACTCGAGCCTTCCCGGTTGTACGGGTACAAACATGCTTTACAATTGGAATGTGAGTAATGCGGCTGCAACATGCGGCAATCCAGCTTGGAATTACACCAATAACACCAATTCCAATTCCAGTGCGCCTCAATTTAATTTTACTGGACCTGGTATTTATACTATACGTTTGATTAGTTCACTCAATCCAAGTGTAACAGGTGCCCAGTGCCAAAATGATACAATAACCCAGACGATTACAATTGGTAAAATCCCTGAAATCACCTTAGTTCCACAACCTCCAATATGTGAAGATCAAAGTTTCATACCTTTAGCAACAGTCACAGATTGCTACAGCACTACAACTAACTATCAATGGGTTTTTACTAATGGAACACCTGCTAATTCAGCTGTTTTAAATCCCGGTTCCATTTTATATCCTAACAGTGGTAACTTCAACTATTCTCTTACAGCAACAAATTCATGTGGTAGTCAAACTTCAACCAATACAATCACAGTTAATCAGGCAGCTGATGCAACGGCTAGCGCTACTAATGTATCTTGTTCAGGTCAACCCATAAATTTATCTGGTTCTATTACAGGCGGAGCAACGGGAGGGACATGGTCATCAAGTTCAGGTGGTACTTTTTTACCTAATCCAAATACATTAAATGCTACATTTACTCCCGCTTCAGGTGCAACAGGCGTAGTTACATTGACATTAACTGCTAATGGTATTATCGCACCATGTCCTGCTGAAAACACAACGGTACCGATTACCTTGAATGCTAACCCTATTGTCAATGCCGGTAATGACACCTCTATTTGCGCTGGATCTTCGGTCATTTTACATGGCACCATAGGTGGAGCTGCAACGAGTGGAACCTGGTCTACAATGGGTAGTGGGACGTTTCAAAGTGTTTCATCACTGAATACAACCTACACGCCGAGTGCAGCGGACATCACCGCAGGCAGTGTAAATCTCATCTTAACGACAAACGATCCTGATGGCCCCTGTTCTGCAGCAAAGGATACAATAAATGTTATCATTAAGCCCATTCCATTACTTACAATTGGAACGGCAAGTGCAGTTTGTTCAGGTGTGGCTTTCTCTGTTCCGCTGACGCCAAGTATATTGTCGCCGCCAGCAAGTTACACTTGGACTTTATCGGGTACGCTACCTACAGGTGTTACCACCACCACAAGTGGATCTATAGCTGCACCAAATAATACTTTTACAGGAACAGTCCAGAATCTCAGCACTGGACCTGTCACTTTGCAGTATCTCATCTCAACAACAGTCAATGGATGTTCAAGCATTGATGCACTCGCGTCGGTTACCATCAATCCACTTCCGCAACCCGTCATTACGCCACCGGGGCCAACAACTGTTTGCAACGGAAGTACACTCACCCTTTCAACCTCTGTCTTCTCAACTTATTTGTGGAGTAATAATGCAACCACACAAAGCACCGTTATAAGTACCGCTGGAAATTATACGGTTACGGTCACCAACTCATATGGTTGTACGGGTAGTTCTGCGGCTTCGATTGTCAATTTCAGCGTCCCGATTACGCCAAATTTCAATCAGGTTGCCCCCATCTGTTCCAATGGCACATTCTCCCTACCGACCACCTCTACCAATGGAATAAGCGGCACTTGGTCACCAGCGATCAACAACTTGGCTACAACCACTTATACTTTTACTCCTTCGAGTGGGCAATGTGCGAACAATGCGCAGATGTCGGTTACGGTTAATCCTTTACCTACGCCAACAATTACGGCCAATGGACCAACAACCTTTTGTCAGGGTTCATCGGTTGTATTGACTGGTTCGGGTGGAGGATCGTATATATGGAATTTGAATGGGTCCGCAATTGCGAATGCTACATCTGCAAACTTAACCGCTACACAAGCGGGGAATTATACGGTAACAGTTACAAATGCCAATGGTTGTGTGGCTACGAGTGCAGTCCAAAACATAAGTATCAATCCTAATCCACAGCCAGTCATTGTGGCAAGCGGTAATACGAATTTATGTCAAGGGCAAAGTATTTCGCTGAATACCTCAACTTTTGATACTTATTTATGGAGTTCTGGGCAAACTACTTCATCAATTACTGTAAGTTCAGCTGGTACTTTTTCTGTTGTCGTTGGAGCTGCTGGATGTACTGGGATTTCAAATACCATCGTTGTTAGTATCAATCCACAACCTTCAGCTTCTATTGCAGGATCGGCAACGGTTTGTGAAAATGGTGCGCAGCCCAATATCACCTTAACAGGTTCTAACTCTACTGCGCCTTACACCTTTACTTACAGTATCAATAATGGAACCAGTCAGACCATTACAACCGCTGCAAGTAGCTCCGTTGTTACTCTTCCCGTGCCTACTGCTACACCTGGTATTTATACTTATAGCGTGTCTAATGTAAGTGTGGGTAGTTGTTCCAACCCTATTACTGCTAACAACACAGCAGTGGTAACCGTGA